>CAZCQX010000039.1:0-5758 GCA_964500955.1 uncultured Candidatus Saccharibacteria bacterium
CCTGAGGACTTACGAATACTCGTATTTCGCGTCCAGCTTGAAGCGCGTACGCTCGTTCAATACCTGCAAACGCAAGCGCTATCGCCTCCAAATCCTCAAGTCGCTTGATATATCTGTCTACCGTGTCGCGTCTGGCTCCAGGACGTCCTCCAGAGATAGCATCCGCAACTTGCACGATAACACTTTCTACTGTTTCGTAAGGATATTCCTCATGATGAGCCTGCATCGCCTTAATCACTCGCTCATCTACTCCATACTTCATGAGAATCTTTCGCCCTATTTCTACATGAGTTCCTGGTATTTCATGGTCTACCGCTTTCCCGATATCATGAAGTAGTGCTCCTGCTTTCGCGGTATGTACATCTGCACCAAGCTCAGTTGCAAGAACTCCTGCAATGTGTGCCATCTCTACAGAGTGATCGAGAACGTTCTGACCGTAACTGGTACGAAAGTAGAGTCTTCCTATGATAGGAGTCAACTCTTCTGGGAGAGACAGAACCCCTGAGGCAAGAATCGCTTCTTCTCCTTTCTTTCGCATGAATGTACCAATCTCCTTCTTCGCTTTTTCTAAAAACTCTTCTATCTTCGCTGGTTGTATACGTCCGTCCTTAACCAACATCTCTAGCGCATTCTTCGCTATCGCTCTACGCACTGGATCAAAACATGACACCACAATAGCATTCGGAACCTCATCAACGAGAAGTTCGACACCAGACATACGCTCAAACGTCTTAATGTTCCTGCCTTCTTTTCCGATAATCTTACCCTTCATTTCCTCATCCTCGATCTCAACTGTTGCGGTAGTGAACTGAGACACATGAGAGTTGCCGATGCGGTAGATAGCATTCACGAGAATATCTCGTGCGCGCTCTTCTAACTTCGTCTCACCATCTCTGGCAAGCTTAAGGATACGTGAAGTAATATCTTCCTCACTTTCTTTGGTAATAGTCTGTAGGAGTGCTTCTTTTGCTTCTTCGCGGGTGAACCCTGCAACGGTCTCTAAACGCTTCGACACCTCTCTCTCTTTGGTGGTGAGCATGTCTTTTAGTGATTCAAGATCTTTTGTTTTAGCACGAAGAAGTTCGAAACCTTCACTAATTTCTTTTGATTGTCTATGAAGCTCTTTTTCTTTGGTGTCGATACGTTCCTCGTGTTTTTCGATGCGGTCTTCATTTTTCTTAAGCTCCTCGCGAAGTGTTTTCGCTCGAGAAAGAGCCTCATCTTCTATGGCTCGCGCTTGTCGCTTCGCTTCAAGCATTTTCTCTTCTATTTCTGCTTCAACTGACCCGCGACGAGCAAGCGCAACATAGTGACGAATCACATACCCGAGAGTTCCTCCAATAATGAATACGAGAGCCCCCTCAAAAAGAAGTACTGTTGTTGGGTGCATAGTAGTAAGGTGTACAAAAACCTTATTTAGTTTTTGGTTTTAGAATAGTATCAACAATACCGTACTTCTTAGCCTCTTCTGCAGTCATCCAGTAATCACGATCTGCATCCTTTTCCACTTGAGACTTTGATTTTCCTGTAGAAGACGCAAGCATGTCATAGAGCTTGTCACGAAGTTTCAAAATATGCTTTGCTTTAATCTCAATATCAGATGCTTGACCTTCAATTCCAGAAAGAGGTTGATGTATCATCACTTCAGCATTCGGAAGAATGTATCGCTTTCCTTTTGCTCCTTGAGAAAGGATCATGGCGCCCATAGACGCAGCCATACCAGTACACACCACCGCAACGTCTGGCTTGATATGGTGCATAGTGTCAATAATTCCCATACCTGACTGAATTTCACCACCAGGGGAGTTGATATAGAGAGTAATGTCTTTTTTTGGATCTTCTGCTTCAAGGAAGAGAAGTTGTGCCATCACAATCGAGGCTGTTTGATGATTAACCTCGTCACTTAAAAAGATAATTCTTTCTCGGAGAAGTCGTGAATAAATATCATACGCACGTTCGCCAAATTGGCTTTTTTCTATAACAGTTGGAATAAGCATAACTACAATAAATATTCGTAATCAATAATGTTCAAAAATCAATACCACATCACATACTACACAGAATACTGGCGTTCATTTCTTTCGTTCGGGAATACTTGCACTATACCACATAATTAGTATGTGCCTATGTGTAATTTGACACTATCATAAAAAATATGGTAGTACAAACCAACAAAGCTACCAAAACCTAAGTAAGGTTATCAGAATCATTCACACCACTACCATGAACCCACTTTTTACCATCACCGAGCACGGTTTCACCCTTTCTGATAACGGTCTACAGTACGTGCTGACCTGGGTAGGGGAGAAACTTATGGTGACAGGACCCGATGTGTGCTACTACCTTCTAGAAACTACTCGTGGTCTTGAACAGGCAAACTGCACACTCACCACATTCACTCTTATTTTGCCTAACTAACTATTCGTTTTTGTGTTATAAATAAAGGTTTTTTGTCGAAAATATATTGACAAAATACATAAATAGTGTATACTATATAACAGAGACGGTCAGGAATTCGCCTGGTTGTCACATGTTTCACTTCTTTGAAGGAAAGGAGGTGGTCTATGACCGCTATTCGTATCATCCAGGCTTCTGGCCTGTTCCTGTCAATCTTCTTCTTGGCAGGTGCGTTCGCGCGCCTCCAAGCAGGGGATCTGAAAGGGGTTCTCGGACTCCTTCTCTGCGCAACCATCGTGGGGGCTCTACCTTTCGCTGGCAGACTGTTCACACGTTCTACTCGTGGGGTTGTCAGTTCTTCGAGAACTACCCACGCCGTGAAGGGTGTGCTGATGCATGTCAGCGTCTGGATGGTTCGTTTCGCCAAGAAGGCAACCACATGGCTCGCTCGCGCAATCTTCCGTGTATCCGCACGAGGAGCATCCTACGGTGTGCGGAAATTCTCCGCGTCTCCGTTATTTTTTAGTGGTGTTCTCTTGTTGGTTGTAGGCACCCTCTTGGCTTTTGTTGGTTGGTACCACACCGCAGGAGTAGGGGTGCTAGCATCCGCTATGCTCTTCATCTCCCATTATGACAAATGGAAAGAGGTGAGGGAGTACCTGGGGAAACACTGGATGTGGGTATGGCTCAGCATTTCGGTGTTGACGTCGCTTCTTGCTCTTCTACACGAGTGGAAGATGATCGTGTTCTGGATCGGTGTCGTTTCTTCCATCACTTCGGTAATCACCATCAAGAAATGGTGGGGGAAGATCGGGTGGAAAAATGGCGCTGTCGCCATCGGTGTCATCTTCGTCGCTCTCATCTCTAGCGTGACGCTAAAGACCAAGGCGATGCAAGACATGGTCGGCATCATCTACCCACTTGTGTTCTTGGGAATGATGTACCTGATCATCAACTACGTCTGGAACAAAAAATAAGTTCCAAGACACGCAACGCCGGACTCGTAAGAGTCCGGCGTTTTCACATGTTCTTTCTATATAATAAGAAAACCCCTTGCATTGTAAGCGCGAAACGGTGGTTTCGTACACACAACGCAAGGGGTTTTGAATGATATTAGTACTTACATAGGAGAAGCCTCTAGGACGACCTGCTTTATGTTAGTGAATATGTTAAGAAAGAACTTAATCCCACTCTTATACTTATTGGAAACGTTATGAGGGGAGGGTGTAGCGTGATTCACAAGGTGAAGCGGATGCTACGAGAACAAAAGAACAATTGTGGTAGAAACTTGTGCGCAATGTTGTAAGACCCGAATGACGCACGGGTGAGCGTTATTGGCACGCTGTTCTACCCTGTCCTTTATGATACCGTTTCTGTCTTTTATCTGCAAGTAGTCATCTGTGGATAACTATCATTCTTGCCCGCCCGACTCCCAGCATGTTGTCTCTTTGTGGCACCAGACTACGCACACAGAACGTATCTACCAAAAAATAAGCACTCGATGCCACGCATGCTCACTAAAGGAACCAGTTATCAAAATGAAACACCCCAAGGTGCAAAGCGTTGAAATATTTCAGTGCTCACTTTGCTCGCGCAGAGTCAAAGCAGAGCTTCAATATAGTTACAGACTTAACTCCTCGGCTCGGAAGTAGAGAAAGAATACTTTTTCTACTTCACTCGCTCTACGTCGTTAATAAAAAAACCCCTTGCAATCTAGGTGCGAACCGTCGTTCGTACACAGAATGCAAGGGGTTTTGAGAATTGTTGTAGTCCTCTACGAGCTTCTCAGCTTAGGGAGTGTCTACAATAAAGAGTGATTCATGCAACCTTTTAGGTTTATTATTGATTTGTGGCAGATATCTAATGATGATATATATTCTGCTTTGTGTGGAAAGAACAGGGGCGGTAGAGTTGTGTGCGTTACACCTAAGTGTCCCGATTAACGCACGGGTGAGCGTATGTAACGTTCTGTCTCTACCCTGTCCTTTATGATATAACCATCTTGTCTTATATGCAAGAGATGCTGTGTGAATAACTGTGGATAAGTCCTTTATGTTTCTAATACCTGGGACCACGTTTGGAGAAAACACTCTAAAAGATTGTCTTTTCTTTGATATTGCAATGTCTCTTTGTCTTCGATAGTCTACTAGACATGCGATTACATCGCTTCTATATAGAACAACCCCTTGGTGAAGGCGAGCTATTCATAGAGAAACAAGAGCTGGTTCATCAGCTCACGCACGTGTTCCGCTACAAAGTTGGCGATCACGTGCTTGTTTTTTCTAACGGAACACCCGACTTCGAATATTCCATCACATCTCTTTCGAAGAAGAGTCTTTCTCTTAGCTATGTACGGACAACCTCCTCTGTACATCCACAAGGTGGTTCTCTATTTATGGCGGTTGTAAAAAAAGACACCTTCGAGACTATCGTGCGCCAAGCCACCGAACTTGGTGTTGCCTATATCTACCCAGTACTCTCTGCACGATCTGAGAAGAAAAATCTTAACATGGATCGACTTCGCGCGATAAGTATCGAAGCAAGCGAGCAGTCAGGTAGAAACACCATCCCTGTGATCAGTCATATCCTTACTTTTAAGGAGGCGGTTCTTCTGGCAAATAGTACGCACGTACTCTTCGATGGGGGAGGCGACCCGTTACAGCACACAAGTGCCATAGAAGCAGTATGGGTTGGACCAGAGGGAGGCTGGACCGAGGAAGAAAAGCTAGCGCTGAAAGAAAAAGGAGTTCTGCCAAAAACACTAGGGGCGACAACCTTAAAAGCAGACACCGCGGCAACTCTTGCTGTCTTCCTTACTCGCTAACAACAACTGGGGACACCTCTAGAACCAAAAGAAGCTACCATGCTACACTAGGAATGTATCCGAAAAAGGATGCTCAATCTTTTTACTTTTTTAAATATTCTATGAAACTTTCTACTAAATACGTTGACATTGATTACGCGCTTGTTACTCGTGCTCTTATGGCGCTCTTGTTCGTGGTTGCTGGTATCAACAAACTGATCCAGTTCAAAGAAACCTCAGGATTCATTGGGGGAGGCCTTAATATGCCAATGCCTGCACTTGTGACTATTCTCGTTATTCTTATCGAAGTACCTGTAGCGCTTGCTTTTGCCTATGGATATAAGATAAAGGAAACAGGGTACACCCTTATTGGATTCACCGTGCTCGCAACACTCATTGTTCACAAGGACTACTTCGGTGCTGATATGGTGATGGTGCTTAAAAATATTTCCATCATCGGTGGACTCATGGCAGCAATTGCTTGCACTTGCACAACCTGCACTGTACACAAAAAGAAAGGACATCAAGCTGAATAAAGGTCTCACGTAGACAAAAGAT
>CAZCQX010000040.1:0-5758 GCA_964500955.1 uncultured Candidatus Saccharibacteria bacterium
CCTCTTACTGAGAAGCCTTCCGAGCTCATTCGTATCAGAGAACTTACCTCCTATATTCATAGCGGTATAAAAAATGAAACATTACACGAAGTCATCTTCGCGCTCCCTGTCACAGACTATGGTGACACCACTACCGAGTATGTAGAGAAGACAGTACAACAGATAGTGGGTATCGAAAAGATAACCCTCACCCACCTCGCTCGCGGACTCTCATCTGGTCTTGAGCTCGAATATGTCGACAAGAACACTTTCAAGCAAGCGTTCGAGAGGAGAAACTAGCAAAACCATAGGCAAGACCTATGTTGCCACATAGGTCTTGCCTATGATTCACAACTAAAGCATCATAAGAAAAAGCGCGAAGCCGTAGGCTTCGCGCTTTTTCTTATAAGAGAAGGATACTACTTGATTTCTTCTATCTTGATACCCATATAAGGCTGACGGTGACCGTTTCGCTTGTGGTAACGTGACTTTGCACGGTAACGAACCACCATTACCTTGTCGAGCTTTCCTGACTCAACGATAGTTGCCTTAACACTAGAACCTTTTACAAAAGGTGCTCCGATTTCAGTAGACTTTCCATCATCCTTAAGCACTACTTCGTTAATAGTAACAGAATCCCCAACTTTATAATCTCCGGCGAGTTTCTCAATAGCAATTTCATCGCCTACAGCGATCTTGTATTGCTTTCCGCCTGTTTGAATAACAGCAAATGACATAGTTGTGAAATTATACACTATTTTACAATTATCTGCAAGGGGAACACGTTGACAATATTCTGGTAAGTTGTAATATAGATGTCAGTCGCTCATCAACTTCAAAAAAGGAACGAAATCATGTCCCTCTCTTCCGTTGTCGAATCCATCAAGGGGTTCGACTTCTCCACATGGCCCACCCTGCTTGGGTTTGGCGTCGTGGTTCTGCTCGGGCTTTTTGGCGCCTACACATTGTGTGTGTCGATCGACAAAATGGTCAACAACGACAGGCATCATTGAAGGCAGATCTTTCATAAAAACCGGAACATTCCCGGTTTTTTGTTTCCATGTTCTCCTAACTTTTTTGAAAAGGATATCAAAAATGCACACCTTCTCCTTCCTCTTTCTCTCTTTCTTCCTCGGACTGTTCGGGTTAAGCCTGCTTGGCTACAGAACGAATCTGCACGAACCAAGTATCGAGAACACTAAGGACTTCGTCGCGCCAACCTGGAAAGCGTCGAATGCATACTTCCTTAGCCTCATGAAAGAACTGTACACCAACCTTGGCTTCCTCACGGTCATCGTGATGGTAGCCTTCTCGTGTGTTGGCTTCATCTTTTTCTTCTTGTCACTTCTTCCCTACCCGTTGCTGAAGAAGTTCACAGCGTAGAAAGATGATCGGTAAGAAAATAGTCGCTACTAAAAGCCACCCTTCGGGTGGCTTTATTTTTTAATTATATATAAAGCTAAATACTGTTGGTTAAAAACTATCTTTAATCCTCCTCGAAGGTTGGCTTATCAATAAGTGTCGGGTCTATACCCACATCAGAGCCTGTAATACGGAGCACATCCTTGTCTACCTTCTTAAGTTCTTTGTAGGCATTATTGTAATGATTAACGGAAGTAGAGAGGGTGAGCCCAAGTTTTTTCATATACTCTTCATATGCACTTAAATGCTTACCGAGTTCTTCCACACGTTTCTCGATATGCTTCGCGCTCTCTTCTATCTTAAACGCCTTAAACCCATAGAGCACTGACTGCAAGTACGCATAGAAGGTAGTAGGTGACACGATGACTACTCGTCTCTTGTTGTATGCATACTCGATAAGGTTCTGCGTGTTCACCGCGCCACGAGAGACCTGATTCACGAGTAGATCATAGTAGATACCCTCTGCAGGGATGAACATGAACGCAAACGGGAGTGTTCCCTCTTCTGGCCTAATATACTTAGATGTCTCGTCGATACGCTTCTGAATATCTTTTTTGAACTCTGTCTGATAGTACGCTACATCTTCTTCATCATCTGCATTCATGAGTCGCTGATAGTTATCGAGGGAGTATTTCGCATCAACAGGAATAATACCTTCCTTGGTATGAATCACTGCATCCACTACTTCTCCATTTTTGAAATAATACTGCATCTCGTACTGTCCTGGCGCAAGCATATTAGAAAGGATCTGCTCAAGCGCTGCTTCACCTAGGTTACCGCGTTGCTTCTGGTGGGTGAGAACTTTCTGAAGATTCTGCAGTTGCTCTGTGACAGAAAAGACTTGCTTGTTCCCCTCTTTAACTTCGGTAAGCTCACGAGTGATTTCAGTGATCAGGCGGTTGGCTTCGGTGTTCTGACGATGAAGCACCTGATGAAGCTCAGAAGAAGACCTCTCAAGCTTGGTTTCGAGTGTTCCTCGAAGTCGCTCAAGCTGATCCTGAAGCACAAGGAAGGTCTTGTCTTGTTCGTCGTCTCTCTTTGAATTGTTTTTTAATAAAATAAGAACAAGGAGTCCAATAATGATGATGCCAACTACGATTACAATACTAAGTTCTACTGTCATACAGTGGAGTATATCACCTCACCTTGATCTCTGTTTGCATAACCAACCGGAAATATGGTATGTATATAAAGCTTGCAAAAGCATTGTTCTTTTTTTAAACACCAGATACATAAAGAGGTACCATTGTGACTAGGACCAAACCAAAAGCACAACGAGAAGCTTTTCACACATTCGCACATGTGCCGGAAGAAGCCATACGCAGAGTTTCCATCTATGCGAAACAGGTAAAGAATTGTCCGTTCCTTGGTGAGATGCGAAGTCTTGTGAAGCTCCATCTCCCCAAAACCAACATTGCAGTTTTTGATGTAACCCTCTCATCAACACTGGAAGAAACAATTGCCTTGCTTTATGGCACAACCGTATGGCCAGCTCTTGTGATTGAATACGAAGTAGATGGGGAAGCTCGCTATCTCTACGTTGGAGATGAACGCGCAACCAAAGAACTCTTCGAAATCCGTCTTGGAAAAACGATCCAAGAAAAAGAAATATCTTGCGTGTAGTCTATGTAGAAACTCTTTAACGAGCTACGTCTGCGCACACAGTGTTTGACAATCTCTCGATACATGCTAGCATACGTATGCTTGGCACTTTCGCTAAGTAACCAACCAAGGAGAAATCCGATGAACCAAAAGCACATCGACACTCGTCATCCGCAGACCAAGCTGACCGGTGGCGCTCCCGCCACGACCGGCGACCAGGGCAACACCCCCGCCAACACCATCAACCCGCAGACCGCCGGCGAAATGAGCAAGTCGGCCATTCCTGACGGTGACGGCATCAGCAGCATCGACTCCGGCAAGACCGCGGCCAACAAGGCCTGACCGGCGCGCACAGGTGACGCACGCGTCACCAAATAGTGACGACAGACGTCGTCACGGTGCCGAAAGGACACCACCTCCCCAGCCTCACCGCTGGGGTTTTTCTTTTTCTCACTGGATCTGGATACTATGTCTATCGTAAAAAATTGACACATCTGTTATATGTGCTAGATTAGGAAAGTTGTTTTTTAAAAAGGACTAGGAATGCCACCTACAACGATTACGCACCCCTTTGGCATCTACGGAGGCAAGCCTCCGATGCCGACACCGCGAGAGCAGGAGCCTCGACATCCGTCACATATGACGCCTGTTATCCCTCACAACACCGGCCACCAGCACCCCATCACGCACTCCCCTACACCGAACAGTCGGTAACACGGAGACAGGCCGAAGCCTAAGCAGTCAGACTATACGTTAGACCGCTTGGGCTTTTTTTTATTTTCTAGACACAGCAAGAAAAGTAAGAGTCCACACAACCACCACAGTTTTCAGTTGTGTGCTATACTAGCTATCACTATGCAAGAAAATATTAAAGCACAACTTAAACCTGCAATGATTGCGAAGGACACTGTTCGTGTAGGAACAATTCGTATGATATTAGCAGCATTTACCAACGAACTTGTTACTCAGGGTCGCCCACCAACAGACCCGCTTTCTGATGCTGACTGTATGAAGGTCGTGAAGCGACTTGCAAAACAGCGTAAAGATTCTATTGACCAATACACATCAGCTGGACGTCCTGAACTCGCAGAAGACGAGCAGGCGGAGCTTGTTGTCATTGAATCTTTCCTTCCTGAGGCGATGTCTGAAGCAGAAATTGAATCTCGTGTACAAGCGAAACTCGCAGAATCCCCACTTGACCCAACCAAAAAAGGTCAGTTCATCGGTATGATGTGTAAGGAGCTTGGAGACACCGCAGACGGCGCTCTTGTAAAAGCAGTTATCGACAGACTTACTGCGTAAAAAGAGAGAGTTTCTTGACATGGTGTAAAAAAAGTATCAGAATATGAATGGACCTGGATCATTTTTTAAGGGGGACTCTATGCCTGAGAAAAAAACAGTACCGTCTTGGACGGCAGAAGACGAGGATGTTGCGAAAAGGTTCCTAGAAGCATCTCGTCGTTACGCTGGAACGTTTCAAGAAAAAAAAGACCCAACTGCTCACGCGCTTGGTTTCGGTAGCTACCGAGAGATGCCTCAAGGTGTTCGGAGTTATATTTCACATGTCGGACAGTTAGCAAAAAGGGAGAAAAAAGAGAACAACGATAGGGAAAGAATTGCTCACAACCTTGCTCAAATGGAAAGAGATTGGCAAGAACAATTCGAGAACGACCCTTCTTTCCGTCATGCCATGACTCACCCCGACGACGAAGAGTAGTCGAGAAAACTGCAAAAAACACCCACGTGCGCGTGGGTGTTTTCTTTTTCTCTTACTCTCTCCCTTCTCCTTCTTTTTTCTTTAGTTACACTGCACAGCGAGCGGTACACGAAGTGGCTGACGTGTCGTGTACTCTGCTTCTGTGAGTGCCTCTTGGAAGACCATCATACATGGCGACTGTACTGGTATCTGGTAGTTGATTCGTGTTTCGAAACGGACCCATCCAGGAATAGACCAATGTGACAACGCAACACCGGCAGAGACTCCTATAACTTTTCTATCTTTATCTAGAAGAACGATAGGGAAGCTCCCATTGCGGAACATACTAGCCTTCGCTTCACCAACGAAGGAGAGACCTTGTCGCACAGACCCACCTTCGTAAATTGAAAGGTTACGAATGTAGAGACTTCTCGTCACAGAAGTGGTAGCAGATGAAGACCCTTGTGCTTGGTAATTCTTGGTCATCTCTTGAGTGTACTCATCATAGGACTTCGCTGTTTTGTTTCCTGAGGAATCCACCACCTGCATACCTTTATCTGTATACGTAACATAGTCCACATTTGAGTTGGTGTACCCAGAAGTTTGTGGGGTATTTCCATAAGGAACGAGCCCTCCCCAGGTGACAGTATTTTGTTCCCATGTAGGAGTCTTGGCTCTCGTGAGAAAATCACCGTACTTCCTTGGTGATGGAAGAATATCGTTCGATCCCTCACCGAAAAGCGTCGCCTTCACCGAAAGCATGCTAAGCGATGGGTACAGCAATGCCACGAGCCACCACACGAATGCTACGAAGAATGCTGCGAACATGATTCTTATGAGAACACCTATGAGTGACTTGAGTACGTCCATATGTATATGGTTAAAAAATTATTGTGAAAAAGCTTTCTCTCCACCGCACGACTCCTCTGACCAAAGCCCGCGACCAGAACTCTTGGCGAGTTGCTGTAGACGCCTGAACTCCGCCTGATAGAGGTATGGGGTCATGTAGGTATACTCGTATGCATACCCTTCTGCGATCATTTTTCTGTTGAGCATTTG
>CAZCQX010000041.1:0-5732 GCA_964500955.1 uncultured Candidatus Saccharibacteria bacterium
ACTCGCTTCACACAGTCAGATGTTGTTGAAGTTGCAACCTTCCGTCACGCTAACATTCTTGCAAAAGAAGAAGGGAAGATGGAAGCGAAAGGTAAGCACCTCATCTTGGGTATTACCGATGTTGCCCTCTCTACTGACTCATGGCTCTCATCTGCTTCGTTCCAGAACACCACTCGTGTGCTCATCACCGCATCTACTCGCGGTCAGATGGACGAACTACGAGGTCTCAAGGAAAATGTGATCCTCGGACGTCTCATTCCAGCAGGAACAGGACTCCGTCAGGCACAGGAAGGGAAGGAGTAATGAAGATTCTATAGAGCGCGCTTGTAGCAACCTCTCTCGAAAACACAAAACGACACCATAATGGTGTCGTTTTGTGTTTCTCTTCGCTATCGTGTAGTATAGTGTAAGAAGTCTACAGCATCCCGCCAAGACATGTTCTGTAAGGAGATTCCCATGAAACTTTCAGTATTGCTTGTGACCATTTTGGTACTCATCTTATCTGCTTTTTTCTATCCGAAATTGCAACGTATGAGTGAAGCGAAAACAGACGGCTACCGCCTTGGAACTGTCGGAGCAGGTGGTATCCTTGTCCTTATGTACCTCCTTTTCAGGGAACCGATGTTTCTGAACCTTTTCTAGAAGCTTGGTGTCCGCAGACACCAGAAATCTGAAAAACCCGCACCGCGCGGGTTTTTTGTTTACATGATAAAATAGAAGCAATGAACCCCAAAGACCAAATCAAAGAAAATCTCACCATCGTTGATGTGGTTTCAACCTATGTCCGCCTTGAGAAATCAGGTGGTCAGTATAGAGCAAGGTGTCCATTCCATAACGAGCGCACACCGAGCTTCTATGTGTCTCCTGAGCGTAAGAGCTTCCACTGTTTCGGATGTCAGGCTCACGGAGATATTTTCACTTTCGTAGAAAAGGTAGAGAACATTCCTTTCGTAGAAGCGCTTAAGATTCTTGCAGATAGAGCAGGGGTCTCCCTTCAAGATAAAGAAAGAAACAAGGAGGAGTCGAGACTTGTGACACTTCTTCGTGACGCTACTCTACACTTCGAAAAGAATCTTACTGAAAGCGCAGAGGCGAAAGAGTATCTTATTAGTCGTGGAATAAACGAAGCGACAACGTCAACATTTCATATAGGGTATGCGAAGAACGAATGGCGAGACTTATTCATCTTTCTCGCTTCAAAAGGGTACGCTCCAGAAGAAATGGTACAAGCGGGTCTGGTGATAGTTGCTCATGATGAACAGGGGCGTGTGAAGGGGTACTACGACAGGTTCCGTGGGCGGGTCATGTTCCCGATACGTAATATCTCAGGTGCGACTGTTGGATATTCTGGGCGCATACTCCCATCTCTTGCGACAGATACTCAAGGTAAGTACGTGAATACTCCTGAGACACCTCTCTACCATAAATCAAAAATTCTTTTCGGGTACGATACCGCGAAGAAGATGATGAACGAAACCAAGGAGGTTGTAGTGGTGGAAGGTCAGATGGACCTCTGTATGAGTTATCAGTCAGGGGTTCACAATACAGTTGCGGTATCTGGAACTGCGTTTACCGATGAGCATATTCATATGATTAAGCGGTTCTGTGATACGGTGATTCTTTCCTTTGATACTGACACCGCAGGACAGAATGCGCTTAAAAAAACAGGTCTCCTCTGTCTTTTGGGAGGGCTTGATGTGTATGTGGTTGGTGATATAGGTACGAAAGATCCCGCAGACCTTATACGAGAAGACGCAGGGCTGTGGCATAAGGCACTCAAAAGCAAGAAGCATATCATTGAAAAACTGACCGCAGTCATTATGCATGAAGAAAAAGATGAACGGTTGCAAGGGAAGAGAATAGTCGCTGAGGTTCTTCCATTTCTTCGTGCAGTACAATCGCCTGTCGATAGAGCGCATTTCCTTCGGGTAATATCTCAAAAAACTTCTCTCCCTGAATCCACATTAACAGAAGAACTAAGTCGGAGTATACTTAAAGAAGAGAGGGTCGATGATGCTGTTGTACAGACCAAGCCGAGCACTCCACCGAAAGAGCGACTCTCTCGAGAGCTTGTAGCATTCGCACGTTTGCTTTCCAAAGAAACAGACGAAGAATATCTGCTTCTTGGTATAGATACTGCACAGTTTCCTGATGCAATTCTAGAAGAAGAACTATTTTCGATAGAAAAGAAAGTTATAGGAGACAAGCATGCGTATTTTAAAGATCTTATGAACAGTTATAAAAAAGAAGAACACAAAGCAGAGCTTATTCGTCTTCAAAAGAAATTAAGAGAAGAAGGGGCAGATCTCGATGCTATCATGAAGCAGATCTATGAACATGTGAAGAAGCGATTAGATGACTAATCGTGTAGTGTAGAAAGGTAAGGGTTCCTACAATTTTGTTTGAAAAGATTCCCACAGGTTTAGTGTCGACTTTGTGGTGCTTTTGTGATATAATCCGGGGTACCATTTTTACATATGGCGAAAAAAGCATCTTTACAAAAGAAAACTGTTTCAAAGAAAACTACGGCCAAAACCGTAGCAAAAAAAGTAACACCAAAGAAGGTTGCGAAAAAAGTAGCGCCTTCTCCAAAAAAAGCAACTAAAAAAATTGCACCAAAAACCGTAAAGAAAGTTGTTACCACCAAAAAAGTAGCCAAGAAGGCTGTTCCAAAAAAGGTCGCAACCAAAAAACCTATACCAAAGAAGGTTGCACCAAAAGCAGTCCAAAAAGAAGAAGTAAAGCCAAAATATAAACCAAAGGCTTTCACCATTAAGACGGGTCCAGTAAAAGCGAAACCTGTCGAAAAACCAAAAAAAGTCACCACTCGTGACCAGAATGAACAAGAGCTTCTCCAAAAGGGCAAGGAGCGTGGATTCATCACGTATGATGAGATTATTCGCTATTTCCCAAACATTGAACTTGATATTCTCTATCTCGAAGAGCTCTATGAGAAGATAAGTAAATCAGGTATCGATATTTTAGAAGGTGGGAACCTTCTTGATATGGATGAAGGAAAAGTCGAAGGACGTGATGCTACTCATGACAGTATTCAGATGTATCTTCGTGAGATCGGCCAGTACCCTCTCATCTCAGGAGATGACGAGCGTGAGCTTGCGGTTCGTATCGAACAAGGAGACCAAGAGGCTGCGATGCTTCTCGCAAAAGCGAACCTTCGTCTTGTGGTGTCTATTGCGAAGAAGTATGTTGGGCGTTCCTCTGACCTTACTCTCCTTGATCTTATTCAAGAAGGAAATCTTGGCCTCTTTAAGGCTGTTGAGAAGTTCGATTATTCTAAAGGATTTAAGTTCTCCACTTATGCAACATGGTGGATACGTCAGGCGATTACTCGTGCTCTCGCAGACCAGTCTCGTACTATTCGTATTCCTGTGCACATGGTAGAAACCATCGCAAAGTACAAGCAGGTAGTGCGTCGCCTTTCTCAAGATCTCGGTCGTGATCCTCTCGCAGAAGAGATCGCTGTTGAGATGGGTGTTGATGTTGAGAAGATTCACGTTATCGAAAATATTAACCAAGAGACAGTTTCTCTCGAAAAGCCAATCGGAGACGATGATGACAAGTCAACGCTCGGTGAATTCATTGCGGATGATAAGATACTTTCTCCTGACGCAGAAGCATCTCATCGTATCTTGTCTGATCAGAGCAACGAAATTCTCGATGATCTTTCTCCTAAGGAGCGAAAGATTGTTGAGATGCGTAACGGTCTTGGCGAGTTCGATGGAGTGATGCACACACTCGAAGAAGTGGGAGCAGAGTTCGGTGTGACGCGTGAACGTATTCGTCAGATTGAGGCGAAGGTGCACGAGAAGATTCGTAACCACAACAAGGCGGAACGTCTCAAGAACTACTAAGTCATTCCTTGTATCTTTCAGAAAGAATACGAAAAGCGCGAAGGTGTACACCTTCGCGCTTTTCATAGTTTCGTACCTCTTTTATATTATTGGCAGACCTGATAACCGTTAAGGTAGTAACATCCGTTCGAGTAGGTGTTGTAGTTGTATGATGGATATGAGGTGTAGTAGCTCGTGGTGTAGGGATAGGAATATGAGCTGTAGGTGTAAGGATATGAGTACGAATAGGAGGTATTGTTGGTGTTGTAAGAAGGATAGTAGTAGGTGTACCCGTTGTTGTTATAGTAGGAGTATTGGTTATTGTAATTATACCCATTGTTGTAGTAGAGGTATGAGTTGTTGTAGGTAGAGTTTGTTCCAACAGTGTCCCAGAAACTAGTACAGTTAGATGATGAGTAACTATAAGAAGTAACCCATCCACCATTACATGCCTTGTAGGTGTAATATTGTGACGATGGATAGTAGTATGATGTTACAGGGTATGAGTAAGAATAGGAGTTGGTATTTCCTTGGTAGGTATTGTTGCAGTTATAGCTTGTGATTGAAGTAGTCCGTGTGTTTCCGTTGTAGTAGTAGGTGTAACATCCAGAAGTGTATGAATATGATTGGTTATTGTAAGAGTTGTTCGTCGAAGGGCACACGAATTGACAGTTTGAGCCAGTTCTTCCAACCCATGTTCCGTCAGCGCACTGATAGGCATCTGCAGTACATGCTGTCTGGTAACTTGTTTGATTTTGGTAATAGTATGCAGAAACAGACCCAACACTCGCGAGTAAAAGGAAACCAAATGAAAGGGAAAGTATCTTTTTCATATACCTTTATTCTACTACTCATACACGTCACGTCAACTTGCAAAAGTCTTGTAAATATGGTATTATTTTAAGATGTTAATCGATTTTGTTACACTCACTATAAAAGCAGGGAAAGGCGGTGACGGCGTGGTTCGTTGGCGTCGGGAGAAAGGTATTCCTTATGGAGGGCCAGCTGGAGGAGATGGGGGAAAGGGAGGTGATGTATATTTCCGTGTTGTACGTGATGTGCACGCGCTTGCGCCGTATAAGCAACAGACAGAGTGGGCAGGAGAAGACGGGTTTCCTGGGCAGAAGCGTAGCATGCATGGTAAGTTCGGTAACGACCTCTACCTTACTGTTCCTCTTGGGGCTGTGATTCACAACAGAGACTACGATATTACCTATGAGTGTGATGAAGAAGGAAAAGAAATCCTCGTGCTTCGTGGTGGTCAGGGAGGTCTTGGAAATGAAAAGTTCAAATCTTCAACTAACCGCGCACCGGAAGAGTTCACTAAGGGAGAACTCGGTGAGTTCGCTACTTTTGATATTGAGCTTAAGCTCATCGCTGACGTGGGGTTCATCGGTCTTCCTAATGCTGGTAAGTCATCCCTCTTAAATGCACTCACTCGCGCTGGAGCGAAAGTCGGAGACTATGCCTTCACAACACTTGAGCCTAACTTGGGTGCATACTACGGATACGTGCTCGCAGATATTCCTGGTCTCATTGAAGGAGCAAGTGAAGGAAAAGGACTTGGTCATAAGTTCCTCCGTCACGTGTCGCGCACTAAGGTGCTTGTACACGTCGTCGCAGTAGACAACGAAGACCCTGCGAAGGAGTATGTAACCATTCGTGAAGAACTCGGAAAGTATGACAAAGAACTCCTGACTCGTGACGAGATAGTGGTGCTTTCTAAGACTGACATGGTAGACGAAGAAGAAGTGAAGAAAAAGAAAAAAGCTCTCGAGAAAGCGAGTGGAAAGGAAGTCACAACACTCTCACTCTACGAAGATGATTCTGTGAAGATGTTCGGAGATCTTCTCATGAACCATCTCAGGAAGACTGCATAAT
>CAZCQX010000042.1:0-5493 GCA_964500955.1 uncultured Candidatus Saccharibacteria bacterium
CACTTCGGTAGCTGTTGTACCTGACTTACCTTGCTGTCCAGCAAACTGTGGAGAGACAGTCATCTTGTCGATGAGATCTTGCTGCTGTTTGATCATCTGGAATTCAGATGGTGTAACACCTTCGGATAGATCTCCAATTTGTACAAGGGCTTCCGGACTGATACCCATTGTAATTTGGCCAGCTTGAAGAACACGTGGAGAAATAGCACGCTTTGTTGTGTTGATCCATGGTGGTTGGAATGAGCGTCGTGTCTTCATCACCGCAAGGCGTAGCATTTCATCGAGAAGCTTAGCTGAGTGCTGTGCTGTCTGAATGAATCCGCGACCATACGCAAAGTGAGCGTTCGCAACTTTGAATACTTGCTTACATACAGTGTATTCACCATTTGGACTGATAGCCGACAGTGGAAATCCAGCTGGGAGCATCATAATACCGTTGATAATAATATTAAATTCATCGTTCCACTTGTCCTGGTACACAACGACCTCACACTCATCTACATTCTGTGTAGTGAGTAGCCATCGGTAATCGATTGTTGCTGAGTTCGCATCTGCTGTTGCTGGTTGTGATGATGTGACATCTACCACGTTCGCGATCGGTGTAAACTTTCGTGGCACGTATTTCCACATCTCCCACTGTCCGAATATAGACTTAAGATTTTCATAACCGTCACCGTACACTTCGAAGAAGTAAGGCTGATCATCGAAGTCGAACTGTGTGATGTCACCTTGGTAGATGTTTGGACCGTACTTCACTTGTCGTGTTGGTCCTTCGTAAAACTTTTCAATACGTTCGGTCCACGACTGATCTTTGAAATCACCATTAAATTTTTTACCAAGAGTCTTCTTTTTCTTAAAGTATTGTACCCACTTCTCTTCGACGAACACTTCACCTTGGATCATCATTTCTTTTTGTCTGAGTAGTTTCTTCTCTTCATCATCGTCGTACTCTGCTACTTGCTCCATGATGTCTTCGAGTGCGTGACCCGCGAGTTCGATCTTGTTATTCTCATCGTCAAACGCATGGACCTCTGGTGTGAGGTTTAAGTTATTCACCGCTGAGAGGACCGCATCGAGTTTTTGCTCTAGTGTTCCAGCTGTAATTTTTACATCACCTTCATTTTTTGTTGGTGGGATGATTGAATTCGCCTTGCGTCGGTTCTCAAGGTATCGCATGACGTATGTTTGATTGTCGAACTCTTCGTAAATACGATCGCGTTGCTGCTTTGCTGTGAAGAGACGTGACTGTAGACCCTTCATGTAGTCGTAGTCATTTTGTTTGTATTCGATAGGAGACCCATCAGCCGCCTTTGGTATGTATTTCCAATTTGGAGGTAGCACCGGACTTATTGGGTTAGCTTGCTGAGTAGGTTGCATAGTTATAGTATATATTATTTTTTGTCAAACTGTGAATAACTCTGTGGATATTGTGGATAGAATGGCTAGCTTGCTAGTCATTCGTCAAAGAAATTCGTAGACTTGAGCTGATTCATGTATCTGTTTGATTCCATATCCTCGATGTATGGGTTATCAAGGTGCTCTCCGTATGAGACTGAGAGAACACGCATCGCATCGGCGTAGTGAGAGTTCTTATCGTGACGTGGAGAGTCTTTGAACACACCAGTTTTTGCATCCCATTCTTTACGATAGTTCGCGAGGGACTCGTATAGTGGTTTGGTTTTTATGTCGTCGAAATAGAATCTGGAGAACAAAGAGCGTGTACGTTCAATACCTTCTTGAATTGTAGGCTTTGGAGCTACACGGATGTCAGAGAGGCCTAAATCGAGAAGCGTCTTTTTACGCATGTCGCCAGTAGAAAGTGATCGGACGTTAATATCGTGTGGGAAAGTATGGTGTCCGTAGGTGTATGGCTTGTTTTTAAGCATTTGGACGTAGTGAGCTAGGCCTTCACCAGAATTGTGGTAGGTATCGATTACTCGGATCTCATTACCTACAAATTGTACGAAGATACACACGTTGTCGTCGTTCATACCAAGATCCCAAAACGTATCGACTGGGTAACGGTTGTCGTATGGTACTGGGCGAATACGCTTGTCCTGGTAGACTCTCTGCATCTGTGTGGCGTAGTAGGCACCTTGGACTGATGCAGAGAACGCCTCTTCTATCGTAGAAGGGTACTGGTTGAACATCTTATCCTGGTTTTTACGACGCTTGAGCACATACCACTCTTTCTGGGCTAGGGTTAGATTGATATTGTGTTTGTACTTAAGCTCTTGGAAGTAAGCCTCTTCTTCTTTTGAGATGATGATATGTCCCGATGTGTTTTGATATTCAGGGTGCTGCCACCAAGGAAAGAAAAAGATTTTAAATTCTTCTGGGGCCAAGGAACGATTCTCTAGTTTTGCTTGCTGAGCATCCTGACAGAACTGATAGAAGTAGCCTTCTTTCCCTTCGGCTGTAGATTCTATGGACACCATTTGTCCTGATTGCACAGAGTTGATGGATCCGGTTACTACTTCCTCTGCTTTATCTGGGAAGTGCTGGCACGTGAATCCGAACTCGGAGATATGGAGATACTGGATAGCGGAACCTCTCGTAGAAGTACCAACAAAGATTTGTGAACCGTTCGGGAAAGTTAGTTCTTGAGCGGTGTCGATCGTTGGGGTGCCGATCGCGTTCTTCACCCAGGGCTCAAGGTTATCGTATGCAAATTTAATCTTATCTTTAAAGATCTTTCGAGCTTGCTCGCGGGTGTGTGCAACAATGGCGGCTGTTTTGTTTGATGAGAAAAGTATTTTATCTAGGTAGTAAATACAGAAGAACGTGGTAATGCCCAATTGGCGGGCTTTTGGAATAATGTTGAAGTACCACATCTCATTGAGAAGAGTCTCCTGTTCGGCGTTTGGTTGGAATAAAGTTTTTCGTCCTTTCTTATCTTTTATGTAGTAGAGGTTCTTTAATCTCCAGATAGGGTCTGAGAGATTTGTCATCAGCATTTTTAATTCAGCTGGTGTGAGTTTAGAGGAAGCAGTTGCCATAAATATATTTTACCATCAATCATCGTGTTTCTGATGTTGAAGATCATTAATGCGTTTGTTTTTTGTTGAGCCTGGTCCTTCACCAGCTTGAACACGAGCAACGATTTCTGAGAGAGGATCTGTGTTGTCTTGGGTTGGGGCTACGATACGCTTGGCTGATGGTCCGAACTCCGAAGGGTACATACGCTCAGCCATTTGCATTGCTTTTGAGGAATCACCTTGTTTTATGGACGCGATGATTGGTTTCATTATTGAAAGCTTAAAAGAGACTTTCTCCTTTTCGATCATGCGTACGATCTGTGGGGCACGTCGTTTAATGTCTTCGTATTCTGATAGGGATATACCAGCCATCACACAGCCGTCTTCTTCTTTTAGGCCGTTCTGGATGCACTCGAGGATTTGGGTACAGGCGATAGTAGCTTTTTGAAGCCATACTTGGTCCTCTGTCTTATGTACGTTGTGCTGAGGGTTTGGGATTTTGATGCCGTTGTCTTTAGCAATAGCCTCTTCCACTTTACCGTCTTTGATTGGGGGCATATAAATACAAGTGTATACGAGATATGTCAATGGGGCAAATTTTTACTGGGGATATTTTTTCAGTTTCTGGTTTTACATGGTTACAAAAAATCGGGGGTATGGGGTCCAGGGGCGAATGTTGTCTAGGATTCGTACACCAGTTGAGCGACCATATCAGGCGGGTGCGGGTTACTTTTCCCGGGGTATGGGGGCCACTGTTTACGATCCAAAGGCCCGGGCCTCTATATATACCCCTTAAAATAAGGGCCACCAATAAAAAACGCCAAAAAACCTTTATATATCAAGCCGGGTTCAATGTCGCACAATATAAATTGTACGACACTAAAAGAAGCGCATTGATTTATAAGGCTTTTTCAAACCCTGGCCCTTGCCGATCAAAAAACTACACCACAAAACTTGACACCCTGTCAAAACCATCACACTCAAAAAGCCGTGCAAAGACCTAAGAGAAAAACAAAGACAAATAAAGAATTATTTTTTTTTTTTTATTTTAATTTTTATATATTTGTATTTTCAACTTGACAGTTTTGGGATTGTGTTTTAATTTATTTTAATTATAAAAGATAAAAAAAAATTTCTTTTTCCACCCCTTGCGAACAGTTAGCAAACGAACGGCAAACGGGCCTTATTTATCAATAAAATACTTGACAAGCACCTCGTTTTTTGTGGTATAATTATAAAATCTTTGAGTTATCCACAGCTAAATTCTTGACATTTTTTTACAATTCGCTTACAATTAATAACAGAGATAGATTGATACAGATATGTAACAAACTATCAAGAAAAAAAGCACATTCAATTATAAAAAAAATGGATATGACCATAAAATTGACAAACTTTGTCAAGTCATGTCCTGGTAGAACACGTAGAATCTTTTAGTCAATAGCATGCCCTTAATTGACATTGACTAAGAAATACTATGTTATAAAAAATACACATATGTATAAAAACATCATTCTATTATCAATCACCGCCGGCCTATTGATCACATGCTTTATAGTAGCACTTCACTCTATAGACAAGATCACCGCCCGCGACTGTGAGCGAGGGATCAAAGACGCTTGCAAGTATGTAACCACTAACAACTAATAAAAACCAACACCATGCACAAATTTACTCTATATATAGGATCAAACAACAACACCCACGAACTAGACGCACCAACCATCAAATCAATACTTCAAAAATTCAAAGTCAACGCCTACACATACCAGGAGGCCCTAGGCTACTGGAACGGATCACCAGAAAAGAACGCGATCGTTTCAATTATTACAGAAGAGGCCAGCCCGCTATCTTTTTCTATCCCTTACCTTGCCGGCGAACTTGCCCGCATCCTGGATCAAGAAGCCGTGCTAGTGGAATCTTTCACCCCGGCTTATTCATCCAACCTTTACGGCCCATCACTAACCCTTTAATTTATCACTATGTCAAAACTTAACGCCTACAAAGTAGAAATAACGGAGACAATCGCTTACACCTTCGATATAGAAGCAAAAACAGAAGAAGAAGCACAAAGCAAGGGACACGCCCGCTTTATAGAAGAATCAAACGCCGGCACCCTTCACTATTACGAGACCGGGGACCCGGAGACAAATACAACCATTTACAACGTAACCGGTACCGACGACGACCCACGAGAAAATAACTAAAATATATCACCATGAAAACACCACGCAACCTATCACGCGAGCTTATAGAACAAATCACCACCCGTATAGACTACTCACACCGCGGGGGAGGTGTAGAAATAGACGTTACCCCCTTTTTCTCAACCCTTCAACCGTCCGACCCTTACGAGCACACCCCTCTCTATATATCAGCCTATCAAAACTATCTAGGCGGGGGACTTCTTGGATCCGTACAAAGTGACTCTAATTTTATCCCGTCCGCCGTCTCACACCCTAAAGAGCACGCCCGCTTGATGCGATATAAAGAGGATCTAAAAAAATACTTTCAC
>CAZCQX010000043.1:0-5473 GCA_964500955.1 uncultured Candidatus Saccharibacteria bacterium
CATGGTACTAGTATACCGAAAAAACTTTGAAAAATAAGGAGGAAGACGTTATGTGTGTGGATAAAAATGACTACATATTTCCCCTCTCTATGCAAGTTTTTTTCATGTAGTTTATCCACACCAAAAATCACACTACTGTATTAAAAAAAGTCTTAGATAGTAATGGTTTGACGAGAATCATCTCTAGACAAAACTAGATCATGATGGTATGCGAGGTGTCACATCAAAAAACAACACCTACAAGTAGGTGTTGTTTTTTAACAGAATGACTACTTACCGAAACCTCCCTGTTCGCGCTCTTTATCCATTTCTTGTTTATACACCTTAAGATGTTCCCAAAAATGTGGCACAGTCCCCTTGTTCTTCACCGCATTTTTCACGAACCAATTACGAGAAGTTTCATACATTTTTCTGGTAACAATATCAAAGTAGTACATACCCCTCACGATAACGTGAAATATATACTGCATAACAAATTTTCTGAAATGAATACTCCTTTTAAGAAAGAAGCGTATTACTGCATGCACAGCAACAGAGACATGTTCTGGGCCGTTATACCCCTCTTGTACAACAATCTTTCCTTTCTTGATACGATACTCCTGTAACGCAAAAACTCCCCCTACTGCGCACAAGAAGGCTATACCAAGTGCAAAAAAGACTCCGGCAAGCATGGTTGCTTAAAAATTATCCAGAAATACTGTAACGAACGAAACGTGTCACGCGAGTATTCTCTCCGAATTTCTGTACAGCTCCTGCGAGAACTTGTTCGACAGTCATGTCAGGATTCTTGATGAACGCCTGCTTAAGAAGAGAAGTCTCTTCACCTGCACCGTCTTCGTTATTCACAGATGTTGGTGCCATAGCACACACATGCATCGCGATGTCATGAGCAAGTGCTACGAACTCTTCATTCTTAGCTACGAAATCTGTCTCACACCCAAGCTCAAGGAGAACACCAATAGTCTTTGAGTTGTGTACGTATGCAGATACTACCCCTGCAGAGATTTCACGATCTCCTTTTTTCTCAGCCTGAGCTTCAGAGTATGTTGCGAGGACGGCTCGCGCCTTTTCCTTGTCCCCTCCTGCTTCCTCGAGAGCTTTTTTAATTTGAGCGAAGGAAAGTCCTGTTTCCTCGCGAAGTTGTTTGATATCGTCCATATGATGCGATTAGTTAGTTATAGTAAAAAACACACAATGCCTAAAAAAACGAGTTACAGAGTGACTACCCTTGGAGTGCTGACTTGATAGTTTCGAGAACGAAACGAACAGAAGCAACAGAGCCGTCATTACCAACAACAGGATACTCGATACCTTCTATTGTACAGTCAGTATTGGCAAGCGCAACCACAGGGATGTGGAGACGCTTAGCTTCCTTGATACACATGTCTTCATGTCGTGGGTCAATAACCACGACAGCAGAAGGAGTATTAGTAAGAGATGAGACACCTCCGAAGTCACGATCAAGACGATCAATATCACGCTGGATGAGGAGTTGTTCTTTCTTGGTGTACACTGCGAGCTCCCCTGCTTCTTTTTTCTTAAGAAGATCATGAAGCTTATCTACACGCTTCTTCATCTGTGGGAAGTTGGTGAGAGTTCCACCGATAAAACGCTCTGCTACGTAAGGAGCGTTGAGTGAAAGCGCAACTTCTTTTATGATCTGACGAATTTCTGGCTTAACACCAACGAACAAAATAGGCTTCCCTGTCTGATGAACAGACTTAAGGAAAGTAATAGCGGTCTCAAGCTGAGTCTTGGTATGCTCAAGGTTGATGAAATCGTTGCCGTTGGCAGTTCCTTCGATAAAAGGCTTGATAGATGGGTGACGACGAGTACGAGAATATCCGTACTGAAGTCCGGCTTTTTTAAGTGAATCAATGGTTAACATAAGGTAATAGCTAGTAGCCTTTAGCTGGTAGCCTTTAGCTTAAAAATACTTTTGCATTTCTAAAAGCCAATGACTAACAGCTAACAGCTTGGTTAATAAACATTCACTCGAACCACAGTCTCTTTCTCCAGAGTGCTTGGATTGCGCACGCGTCAATGGTACTTGAAAGATATGCTCAGGTGTCCAAATCCTGATGTGTCCGATTGGATGGATGGGAACATTATAGCACAAAAAATGGGGAAATGGAAGGCGGGAACGACAGCGTACAACGTGTAGCGTATAGCGTGTAGAACCACAAAATATAAGCCAAGAAATCTTACTTCGAAGACATTTCTGGCTGGCACGCAGAATTCAAGCGTACAGCGTATAGCGTGTAGGGTGAGAAGTTTGACCGAATCAACAGATTCGTTTCTTGGAAGCAAAAACATCTCCGGCTGACAAGCGGAAAATACAGAAAACACAAAGCACAGGACACAGTCACCACGCGCGAAGCCTTCGGCTTCGCGCGTGGTGACTGTGTTTTCTATACGCTACACGCTTAGGTCGCTGTGTTCTACCCTTTTTTTACTCCTCTTCTTCGCTTCCAAACTCTCCAGTAAAGTTTTGAAGTGCTTCGACAATAGGACCAATATTCCCCTCCATAATCTTTGGAAGCCCGTGCCAATTCTCTCGTATGCGATGGTCAGTAACGCGGTCTTGTGGGAAATTATAGGTACGAATCTTTTCTGATCTGTCCCCTGTTCCTACTTGAGATTTCTTCTCGTCAGCATGTTTCTTGTCATCTTCTGCCTGAGCGATATCATCGAGACGCGCTTGGAGCATCTCAAGGGCACGCTCCTTGTTCTTAAGCTGTGAGCGTTCAATCGTACACCGCACCGCAAGTCCTGTCGGTTTATGGATAACACGCACCGCAGTCTCAACTTTGTTCACGTTTTGTCCTCCTTTTCCACCTGATCGAGAGGTTTCGAACTCAAGATCTGCAGGGTTAATGGTGACCTTCTTCACAGTGCGAATAGGCATCACCGCAACGGTGACTGTAGAGGTGTGCACACGACCGTTTTTTTCGGTTTCTGGAATACGCTGTACACGGTGTACCCCTGTTTCATACTTAAGCGCCTCCCATGCATCTTTACCACGGATCTCAAACGAAACGTCTTTGTACCCCCCAACATCAGATACAGACTCATCAAGTCTCTCAAACGCCCACACTCGTTGTTCCGCATACCCTTGATACATGCGAGCAAGTTCAGCTGCGAAGAGCGAAGACTCATCCCCTCCTGCTCCCGCCTGTATCTCAAGGATCATCGCTTTTGGTTTCTCATCTTCCTCCTTCCCTGCAGTAACAGTTTCCTCCATCTGTGCAAAAAGTGCCTCCAGTTGTGCCGTAAGCGAATCTACCTCACCTTGTGCGAGTTCTCTCATTTCCTCATCACCTAAGAGCGTTTCTGCCTCTTCTTTTGCTTTCAAAAGACGCTCATATTCTTGAGCTGTATACGCTGTTCGCGGATTGTTTTTAAAATCTTCTAGATTCATATAGCTATAGAGACAATGTAAGGGCGGTATACAAGAAGAGCGCTTAGTTTTGGAGGAAGATGCGCCTACGCGTACACCAACCAAACAAAACTAAGCGCTCTTCAAAAAAGATACAGTTAAGCCTTCTTTGCTACCGCTGCACGCTTCTTGAAACGATCAACACGTCCTGTGGTATCCATCACCTTATCCTGTCCTGTGTAGAAAGGATGGCATGCTGAACAAATTTCAACATCAAAAGACTCCTTTGTGGAACCAACGGTAAATGTAGCACCACATGCACAAGTTGCATGAGCGTTAGTATGGTATGTTGGGTGAATATCTGCTTTCATAAGGTTTTAAATAAGTTATTTAGTCCAAAGGATTATACCACAAACGATAGCATAAGGCAAACCATCGGCGTAGACACCTGTTTCTACCGCACTCCAGCAATACCACTACATTACTTTCTCAATAACCACCCAACTTGTCCCACATGGAACGGCCAGATAAAACTCTTAGTTGTGGTGCTGTAGTTTCTGGTATACATACAAGGTGTTAGGAGCGCTCCCCGCATATCCTTTTTAAGATATAACGCGTACACAATAGAGGGTTCGTCTGAATTACCTGTTACAGATCTTAGTCTGACACAGTCCCCGCTTAGCATTGCTGTGCCAGTCCTACTGTAGAGAGAGTTTACAACTTGTTGATATGAGCTCGTTGCCACCGCTCCATTGACTACCCCAAAAAGATACGGCCAATACTGCGCCATACTGTCTGGATACCACACAGCAAGCGAGGAGGGAGTTTTAGTACCAGCACCGTCTTTTGCCCAATAGAAAAGCGAAGAGGAAGCACTTGTCATGCCTATACTGTTTGTCGCAACAAGTGTGTTTTTTATTCTTATAGCAAGAGTGTTGAAGTATCCCTTCTTGGCTAATGTATATCCAGACACAACGTTAAGACGTTCAAGGGAAAGAAGTCCGGCATACACTTCACTATTATCGAGTGTGTATTTCACTGGGTACGTCTTTTTTGCAAAACTAAGCCCATCCTTGGTATCAATAAGCGACACAAGTTTCGTTGCTAGACGAGAAATAGCAACACTGTTAGTGGTGATAATCGCTTTGTCACCACTTGCTGTTACGTACGCACCAAGAACAACAAAGAAAAGCGCAACTGAACTATCTTCCGCATCAACCACTGCACACTGTGAGATATCACCAGGGACAGGGCAGGTTGTGCTATATGCTCCATCAAGCGAATACCATGTATCAAGCGGAACACCAGTTGTTTGATCAATATGTGAAAGGTACCAAGTTATCCAGTTTTTGGTCATGGTCAACCTACGGGCATCATTTGAATCAAGTACCCCGAGTATGCCTAGATGTGCAAAATATGGCACAACACGACGTAGAGGTCGATCGGTACCTTTTTCATACACAGCAATACCGTCACTTATAGGAATCGCTCCGTTACTCTCCGAGGCTGTTTTATATTGCAATGTACTTATCCAGTCCACGGCTGTCTTTTGTTGTGTCGCGGTAAGACGATAAAAAGTAGACGAAGCAACCTGAGCTTCGGCGTGAGACACGGTCTTCTCTGGAAGATGTGTTCCGACGAGAAAAGCAAGACCTAACACTATAATTACTTCTGTAAGATGATATTGTTTCATAACACACAGTATACCCTAAGAAAAAATAGCTGGGTAGGCACAAATAAACATGTACTGGTTCTTTTCCTCTAACGCCTACAAATCATCAGATAGAAATTGTTACCTCTGCAACTTATCAATATCTGCCTGTACACCGGAAAGTTTTCGCATTACAGAGTTACCATACCCAGCTGCCGCAGACGAAGATGAGCAAGACTTTCCAGAATAGTACTTGCACGCTGCATTGCGCTCACTTGCTTCATTTCCTGATTTTGCGCCAAGGTCTGCAAGGTAGAGCGCGGTTGCAGTGATAGCATCTCGAGGGTTCCAAGGGTCTGCCTTGTTCGACCCTGTTACACTTTCAATACGTTTTTCAAAAAGTCTCCACGTCGCAGGAATAAACTGAGAAGGCCCCATCGCAC
>CAZCQX010000044.1:0-3276 GCA_964500955.1 uncultured Candidatus Saccharibacteria bacterium
TCCAAAATAGCAATAACCGGTGATGATGCATTGGTGGTGCATGATGCGTTTGAGGTAACCTGACAAGTTCCGAACTTATCTTCGTTGATTCCCATGAGCACAGTCTCACCATGCACAGACTCATCTTCACCCTTCTTCGCAGGAGCTGAGATGACTACGTGCTTAGCACCTCCTTTAAGATGCGCAGACGCCTTGTCGTACGCAACGAAAAGCCCCGTTGATTCTACCACCACATCCACATCAAGCGTTCCCCAAGGAATAAGGCTTGGATCTTTTTCCTGAAAGACTCGCACACGAACTTCATGTTCTCCTTCTGCAACGAGATACTGTTCAGGAAGAGACCCTTCTGTCTCGCCTGCGTGCACTTCAGCATTCACATCAAAATGTGACACACGATACACCGTATCGTACTGAAGAAGATATGCAAGGTTATGAATATCTCCAAGATCGTTAATTGCCACAACTTCTATATCGTCTCTGTCATATGCTAACTTAAAAAATGCCCGACCAATACGCCCAAAACCATTAATACCTACGCGAATTTTTTTATCCATATACTATCGAGTATACAGAAAAAGTGACAAAAGTCCTGTAGATAACACGTACTTTTCACAAAAGCGCAAGCTTGCTGATACACACAGATCTGATACCATAGACACCATATGAATGATATCGTCATCACCAACCTTTCCAAATCGTACACAAAAAACAAAAAAGAGGTGTTCGTTGTTAAAAATCTTTCTCTTTCTGTAAAGAAGGGTTCCGTCTTTGGTTTTATTGGTCCAAACGGTGCCGGCAAAACTTCAACAGTGAAGATGCTTGTAGGACTCTCTCACCCAACACATGGAGAAATCACCATACGAGACAAGTCACCAAAAGAAATGTCCGTTCGTGCCATTATAGGATTCATGCCTGAGTCACCAACGTTTTACCAATATTTAACTGGGTATGAATTCCTAGATTTCATCGCTACACTTTTTGCGCTTGATCATAAAGATAAAAGAATTAAAGAGGTCCTTGAGGAAGTAGACTTAACTCACGCGAAAGATAAGACCATTAGGACTTTTTCTAAAGGAATGCTCCAACGTCTCGGACTCGCGCAAGCAATCATCAACAACCCTGACATCTTGTTTTTGGATGAACCACTCGACGGCCTTGATCCACTCGGTCGTGCAGAAGTGAAGAAAATCATCAACGACCTACGAAAGAAAGGTAAGACCATTTTCATCAACACTCACATCTTAGGTGACGTAGAGGAAGTGTGTGACACGGTTGGCGTCATCGACAAAGGTGAACTTTTGCGTGTAGGAACCCCAGAAGAGATAAGCAAAGGACACAAAGACCTCGAGAGTGCATTCGTTGCTCTCATTACAGAAAGGAGAAAGTCTACCAAATAATCACTTTTACTATTATGATAACTACAATTCTTGCTGTTGCAAAAAACACTTTTCGAGAAACAATGAGAGACAGAATCCTTCTGTCTGCGCTTGCTGTCATTATTGCTATTATTCTTTTTACTTTGTTCATTGGATCTATATCTCTTGACCAGTCAGCTCGTATAATCACCAATTTTAGTGTTACCGCTATCTATATACTTCAAATCTTCGTTGCTGTGTTCATAGGATCAATGTTGATGTATAAAGAAATAGAACGCAAAACCTTTTATCTTATTTTCCCAAAACCTGTAACACGAACCCAGATTGTCATCGGAAAATGTCTCGGCCTTAGCGCGACCACTCTCCTTGTTACTTTTATTTGTACCCTCTTCCTGTTTGGGCTTCTTGCGTTCAAAGGAGGCACAGCATTTTTCGTGCCGATTATTATTTCTACGCTTCTTACTTCTGTTGAAGCTATGCTTCTCATTCTCATTTCGTTACTCTTCTCATCGTTTACTTCTCCGATTCTTGCTGCGGTTGCTACGATTACACTCTACTTCGTTGGCCATGCAAGTGATATCTTCCAGTATATTTTCAAGACAACAGAATCACCATCTCTAGAAGCTATTACGGGCGCTATCTACCACATTCTCCCGAACCTAGAAAAATTTAATGTCAGAAACGATATTGTCTACAACAGTCTTCCTGCAATGCCCTCGATTGCGCTTTCGCTCGTGTATGCTTCTGTATATGCGGTGTTCTTGCTCTACCTAACACACCTTATCATTAAGAAAAAAGATCTCTAGAGGTGTTTCTGTCCAACTATGCAACCAATAAAAACAACACTGTTACTCTATCGACCATACATACTTGTTGCTTTTTTGGTTGTCTCTATTGTTGTAAGCCAAGCAGTCTATGATCTTTCTCGTCCACCTTTTACCACAAAAATAAAACTCGCTCGACGTGAACTTGTGCCATATCAAGCTCTCCCTTATGTTCATTTTGGATTTAAGGCCATTCTCGCAGATATGTACTGGATACGAACCGTCCAAGATTTCGTCGCATGGAATGGAAAAGAACCTTTCTTTGTGAACTATTTCAAGAACATAGCAACACTTGATTCACGATTTGAGTATCCTTACCTCTTCGCTATCTTCACTGTGCCTCAGAACAAAAATGTAGAAACATTAGACACCGTGAGGGAAGTTGCTGATATTGGTATCGGAGCGATTCCTACAAGCTGGAAGATACCTTTCTACCTCGGAACACAATACTTCCTCTTCACCAAAACCTACACCCAAGCTGAATATTATCTCAAACTCGCATCCGAAAAAGACGACGCGCCAACTGCCGTCTATCTCATGTATACGAACTTTGTCACCAACAACATAAAAGGATTCCGTGCAACAAGGGAGCTTATCAAAACTATCTACAACACAACAGATGATAAGACGATACGAGAGCTAGCAAAGAAAGGCCTCGAACAGGAAGCACTCAACCAAATGCTCGAAAATGCAATCCTAGCCTACAAAACAAAGTACGGTATCTATCCATCATCAGTAGAAGATTTAGAAAAGAAACGCTTTGTTAGTTTCCCAGAAGGATTCCTCACTACCTTTACAGTAGAACTAAACCAAAGAAACGGAACCTATAAGATAATGGAGAAAAAGTAACGCCACCTGTCTACCATAATCAGTCTAACTAATGGATGTATACATCTCGTGTGTCGTCTATGAAAAAAAGAACAACCCAAGGATTGTTCTTTTTTCTTTTGCTTGGCCGTTCTTGAATGAACGGCACCCTGCAAAAATATAGTCGAGAGTACTCTTCTTAGTTATTTGCTTGGCCGTTCTTGAATGAACGGCACCCTGCAAAAATATAGTCGAGAGTGCTCTTCTTA
>CAZCQX010000044.1:3376-5439 GCA_964500955.1 uncultured Candidatus Saccharibacteria bacterium
GCCGTTCTTGAATGAACGGCACCCTGCAAAAATATAGTCGAGAGTGCTCTTCTTATTTTTGCGGGCCCACGAGGATTCGGTCACGAGACTTCTCCTCATAAACTCGTCGATAAAGTCTCGCAACCCCGTATTCTCATCCTCCGCACATGACGCAGGTCATGTGCTTCTAACTACCCACACCGTAGAAAGAAAAAACACAGAGAACTTCTCTGTGTTTTTTCTTTCTAGGCGGGCAGTCTCGTGTTAGAACCAAAGTCGGACAAGACCAGTAAGGTTATTTTAGCACTTTTTCAGAAACTAAATCGACGCGTCTCGTGCGGACTAAAAAGTGACAAAAGTTACACTACTTGGGGTATATAAAGTTACACACTACTGTAACTTTATAACCTTAAATGAACCTGTGTTATTCCTATCTCTGCCAGAATAGTATTCTGTTTCAAGGCTATTTTCATCAGTAAGTTTAGCTGTCGCAGATCCATAGTGAATATGCATAGTCTCAGGTGTACTATCCTTTGGGACATTCATATACTGATAATGAATTCTGGCTGTATCAAATTGATCCACATTCATTGATGCCTCAAAGCTATGAGATTCCGATGTCTCTGTTTCTAGGTAAATACTGACATGTGTCCATGTTTGTTTAATACAAAACTTTTTTGTTGGTATCGGTCCTTTTGAGTAAACAGAAGCTGAGTTTATTTCACCCGACCATGAGCCATCAACTATAGGCGTTCTAATCCCAAGTAGTTTACGAATATGTTTGTTCCTCCAAAGCTTAATATCAAACCATTTATATAGAATTCCGTAGAATCCTATTACTGATGGTGCTTCTATCCACCAAGGCAAGGATATTATGTTCTTGGAGAATAAATACAGTCCCCAAGCAAGCAATATTGCAAATACTGCCAAATAGAAAGATGTCTTTTTGTGTTCTTCTGAATTTATTGAATATGGGTGCATATAGATATCTTTCGTACCAATTATCCCAAAGGTCGACAAACGCAATTATTGTCGCTACAGCATCGTCAGTATTCCACTGCTCTTCTGACGTGCCAAAAAGCGGTATGAGACCATTTTGACATATGAAATCGTCAATCGGATTAGTGTATAAATAATTTAAAACAGATCTTGTTGATGCAGATAAGTCGTTAGAAAAACAAGAGTTTGGTACATTATAAATTAAGCTTTGTAAAAAATACGATGGTGCTTTTCCTTTATCTAGAAGACCTTTGTCAACAAGATAATTTCGAGCGTTTTTTATAATTCTTACAACCTGCTTAAATTGATTTTGAGTGTTTTGATGTTTTTGTGAACCATTTTTGAAATGATGTTCAGGGTAATTTATAATGGCTCTATTCGTTGTTCGGTGATAAAATTTTACGCCTTCTTCTGAACTATGTGTGTCAGATCCGTAAAAATAGTCATACTTACGATAATTAATTACGGGTACCACGTCCGCTTTTAAGCGACCGGATGTTGGTAGAATCTTAATAGATTTATTTCCGCTTGTATCAACATTAGCTACAGTATAGTAGCTTTCGAGTGCCGAAATAACATCTCGTCGTAAATCTTGCCAATCATAAACAGCATTACTATAAGCTTGATCGTGAGCCGTTTTTTGTTCATAAGGAAGTTCATGTGCATTGTGTCCAAATGTTGTTGTAAGCTCAACGACAACATCAACATCGCTATCCGCTCTAATATTTGTATCGTTTTTATAAGAACCTTGTAAATAAATTTTTACAGAACCACTACTAATACGATCTTTCAACGGTGAAATATCGTGAGTAAGTGCACAACGTATAGATTCGTGAGTTGTTTTAGATGACACAGTAGCACCTTGGTTCGACCATGTTTCTAATTGAGAAAGAGGTATAGACATATTTAGCCCCTAGGTGGGAATGGATCGTTGCCGTAACTGTTACGCTCTTGAATTTTTCCATCTTTACCATGAATAAAATGTTCAACCTTTGCTTTTTCAGCAATATTTTCTGCTCGATTAAGAGCATTTTCTTTTGTGTGATGTGAAGAAAGAGGGGTAGAAGATTTTTCTGCCTTGTTTT
>CAZCQX010000045.1:0-5415 GCA_964500955.1 uncultured Candidatus Saccharibacteria bacterium
TCATCAACCAGATCCGTATGCAAATCGGTGTAATGTTCGGCAACCCAGAGACAACCCCAGGAGGAAAAGCACTTAAGTTCTACTCCTCTGTCCGTATTGATATTAGAAAGACGGCACAGATCAAAAAAGGAGAGGAAGTTGTAGGAGCAAGAACCAAAGTGAAAATCGTGAAGAATAAGGTGGCTGCTCCATTTAAAACAACAGAATTCGACATCATGTATAACGAAGGCATTTCAAGACAAGGCGAACTCCTCGCACTCGGTGAAAAGTTCAAACTCGTCACCAAATCAGGCTCAAGCTATGCCTATGGAGAAGAAAAGCTTGGTCGTGGTTACGACGCTGCTCGCACATTCCTCCGCGAGAATACTAACGTTGCGAACGCTCTAGAAAAAGCGATACGTAAAGAGCTTGAATCAGGAGCCCTCTCCTACGCAGGTTCAGCAGACCCAGAAGAAAACGAAGCCCCTGCGGAGTAAAATTAATATACTTACAATATGAATTTTAAAGAACCCCTCCCCGCTACACCAAACATAGAAAACTCACAAAAAAATCCGAGCACACCTTCATCTGAACTAAACGCACAACATCTGAAAGAGTCTCTTAGAATACAGGACAGAAACTTCAAAGATGCAGTTCGGGTAATAGACCTCATGACTGAGGCTCGTAGATATTCCGGTGTGGTGCGCGGAGAAAAAAAGAGCGTTCCTCCAGAAGCAATAAAGGACTTGGCTGAGGAATTAGAAAAGACTGTTTACTATGCTGGCAAAACTCAAGCGATAATGGAAGCAAGGGTTCGTACGATGTTTAACGACAACACTTTTGATGATGAGATTGAGGAATTTATTCATTACAGAGATGAAGCAACTAAGTTCATAGAAAAAATTAATCGCGATTTAGAAGAATTAGATCGACGTCATTCGGTGGTGAATCAAAAACCAACGATGAATAGACAAGAAACGGAACAGGTGGAAGCTCTAATAAAGAAAATTCAATCTGGATCTGGAGAAAACAACCACCACGGTAACAAACCTGAGCAAGTACAACCATCAGCACCAACACAAGCAACACAAGAGCAAACTGTGCCACAATATCAAGCTCAAGAACCAAAAGGTGTTTCTGTGAGGGAAAGATTTAGTGCGTTCGTCTCTCAATTTCGATCAAAGAAACCTGAGCAGGTACAACCATCAGCACCAACACAAGCAACACAAGAGCAAACTGTGCCACAATATCAAGCTCAAGAACCAAAAGGTGTTTCTGTGAGGGAAAGATTCAGTGCGTTCGTTTCTCGATTTAAACCAAAGCCAGTTGAACAAAAGGAAACCCCTACGCAAGAAAAACCAAAATCACAGAACACATCGGAGATATTCGCTGTAATAGATAAAAAAATAGCCGAGGAGAAAGCGCAACTCATTCCTGAAGCAAGACGACACAAGACAAAAGAAGAACTCTTTGATTGGATGTATAAGCGTGAACAACTTGGTTCTGTGGCTATTAGTCTTTCCGAGGCATCTCAACACCTCTTTGAGGCTGATCCAGAGAACGCCTTTATGATAGAAAGCATAGAGGCTTCAAGAAAAGATGTAGATGGGTACGCGAAAAAAGTAAGGGAAACAAAAAAGTACGAGGATTTCCGAGACAATACTACATACAGTAAAGAGCCTCGCAAACAAGAACTTGGGTTATTAGCTAAAAATGTTAGAAATGTCTATGGTAATCAAAACTATGACTTTAGCAACACGCTTAGAGATACAGGCAGAAACCAAGAAAGACAGGAGCGTCTTGAATATAATATACGCCAAGCTGAAGAGGCTCTACGAAAAAAAAGGGCAAGCTTCAATTATAGAACAGAACAAGAATACAAAGCATATAAAAGAAGACGATCGGCTTTGTCACCTTAAACAGACCACTCTCTAACACTTTTGTTAATGAACGCTACTTATGAAAAACAAAAACCTCTGCGTAGTAGTAATCCTTACTTTATGACAGAACAAGAACTACTTGAACACCACAAAGAAGAACTACAAAAAATACTCTACGAGGCACGCGATGAGGTGTCGCGTATTCTGAATGAAGGAAAAAGTGACGAGACTTCTGAGGAGGAGGCTCTTAAAATAGAACAACTTAGGACAGCCTTGGGGGTTACTGAATGAAAAATATGACTTTAGAACGTACACCAACACAAGAATACGAGGAACAACTTCCAGTTGTAGAAAGATCACCTGTCGAAAAAGAAGTTGTGGCCCTCAATGAAACAACCCTAGCTACCCTTAACAGAATAACAACACCGGCGGGTGTCACAGAGGAGCAAAACGAAGCTTTGCGAGGAGTTAGAGAAAGACTTACGGCAAAAGTACGCCAACTTGGTAACGCTACACTTGTAGCTCTCGCACTTGGTGCTACAGCACCGTCTGCGCTGGCTCAAGATACCATCAATACCGAACAACTCAACAACGCCCCTGTCGCATCACAAACATTCGAAGGGGAAAGTCTGCAAAACTTAGAAACGGTAGAGAACTCTTTTGGACATAAGGGCGAAGAATCTCTCTCTTCACGAGAAAAAGATGCTCTTTATACCGTTACAAATGAGACTTCGCCAAAGGCAGAAGAAGATCTCGATCAGCAAAAGCGACTACTCACACAACTTGGGAACTCTGCCTCTATCGCAACAACATCGCCAGATACACAAGTAACTTCAGGACCTTTAGGTTCAGTACTAGAAAAACCACTGCAAGGAATTGATGACGCTCTTGCTTTTCCTGGAAATCAACTTGATAATATCCCTCAGGTACAAGACTTGAGTGATGACCTTAACAGAAACTTTCAAGATCTTCAAACGGAGGTTGGTGATGCGCTTGGTGTTTCTATACCCAGACAACACATGGGTACTTTAGGCAATAACCTCAACGGTGCTGTAAGAAACCTTGCCGAAAAACACATCCCATTTTTAAAACACTCAAGTTTCTTAAAAGATGTCGTTATTGTTATAGACAATATACAAGATGCAGTGCGTAGCGAAAAATCTCCTCCTGAAAAATTTAACTCTATTATGGAAAATATCACCGGGTTCGCGGGAAAACTTCTCAACGAAAGACTGTTTGGTATTCCTAGAGTGATACTTGGTATTGCGAAACCCTTTGAAGACAAGGAATCAAAACCTCCCTACGACCCACAAGCTCCCTAACTATGAAAAAAAGAAAACACCCCTTTGGGGTGTTTTTGCTACATCCTTCCTGTTTAGACAACAGTGATAGAGATGTATGCATACGGACACAGTTTTGAGAAATCAGGGTGACGTTCAGGCCTCCCCTGCGTTTCTTCCGTCATGGTTTTCATCGAAGACCGGAAGCGAGAGAGACGCTCGTCTGACAGGATAACCTTATTGCCGGTATTGTCGTAATACGACTGCGCCACTTTGTGTCCATTCGCAATAAGCTGATCCATATCTTTCTGAACGAGACGACTCGTAGCCTTACCAACCCTTCTCCCGCCAACGAAAAAAGTAACGATATGTGGATCAGGGTAACACCTCTTCTCCACACCAAGCGAGAGCAAACTCTGCGGAACCGGAACAATGCGTCGATAAGCTTTCTCAAGATTTTTTGCCCTCCATACCAGGTAACTGAAGACGAGCACGCCAGCAACCACGTACAGCACAGCAACAAAATATCCACTATTCATAAACTCCTCCTATAAGCAAAAAGAAATAAAAGGGCGAACTCCTAGAATACTACACCTTTTATAACGAAATACAATAGCGTGTTAGCGCGGTCACGTAGACAACACTCCGCTCAACAATACTACATATACAGGACTAGACTTTGAAAAAAGTCTCTTTTTTGGTAGAATTCTTACATAAAATACCGCTCGTGATGTATACCTCGTGTGTGTATTTAGCTATCAACTACCAACCACTAACTAATAACACCCTTCTATGGCCACTCTTGATTATGATGAAATCAAACCTCGCAAGCACATTCTCGTAGATGATGTGCCTTACGAAATACTAGAATCTCACGTAGCACGTACTCAGAAACGTAAACCTCAAAACCAAGTAAGAATGCGTAACATGTTAAACGGAAAGGTGGTTCCTGGCACCTTCCACGCATCTGATACCGCAGAAGAAGCAGAGATCACTCGCCAAGAAGCTATTTTCCTGTTCGCAAATAAGGGAGAATTCTGGTTCTGTGACCCGAAGGACCGCGCAAAGCGTTTCCAGATCGATGGAGAAGTTATCGGCGACCAAGCTCGTTTTCTAAAAGACAACACACCCGTTGATGTGAAAGTGTTCACTTTAGACGATGAGGAGAAGTATATTGGTGTTACTCTTCCTATCAAGATGGTATTCACCGTAAAAGAGGCTCCACCTTCCATAAAAGGTAACACCGCATCCGGCGGAGGTAAGCTCGTGACACTTGAAACAGGTGCACAGATCACTACTCCACTCTTCATCGATACAGGAGAAAAGATTCTTGTAAACACTGAAACCGGTGAATACGTAGAACGAGTGAAGGAATAATTCTGTACGAATTAAAGAAAGAAAACGTTGAGCGCGACCCGAAAGGGTCGCGCTCTTTGTTGTGTACCCAACCTCTTTGTACCCCCTACTTCGTTGCAACATCACGAAGTTCTATAATCTTCTTCACCACCTCTTCCACGTCTGCTACTGTATCCATGATAAGCTCCTGCTCGGTGCCCGCACTTTGCACACGTATACGACCATACCCAAAATATGTTGAAAGAAGGCCATTTTTTTCAAAAAACACATCTTGTATTCTCTCGTATTCAATAGAAACCTGTTCACGATGCAAGATATCTTTCTGATTAATAGCGATAATATGCTTGTTAGTAATATACCACACATCAAAATAGTTCCTCGTCCATGCATAAAAATATGATATCCAAAATAACACCACTACGAAAGTAAGCACCATTGCAGAATATGCTCCGTATGACCCCTTATGTGCTAGGACTATCGCGATACCACCAAACACAGTAATAGCGAAAAAATGCGCAACAACATCTTCTAAGTACACAATGACATGCTTACGCACCTCCGCCAACACCTCCTCACCCTCTTGTAGAAAATCTTGCATCATATAGAGTTATAGTACTATCATATACCCAAGAAGTAAGAACACCCCTGTAAGAAATATATACCTCGCAAGTGTAACCCCACGATCCCCTCTTCCGAACTTGTGCCACACGTAGAGAAGCACTCCAACAAGAGGCAGTGAGATGACAATAGTCCCGATGAAAATGTAGAGTTCTGTCATGGGGGGTTATAGAGTGAACTTACGCATTATTTCTTCGTTTACCTCATCAACAGGTCTACCGTAGGTGAGGTAACTAAGTTCCTTTAACGCCTCAATTCGACTCTTGTCTCCATGATCTGGAGGTAACGTCGCAATATCAAAA
>CAZCQX010000046.1:0-5275 GCA_964500955.1 uncultured Candidatus Saccharibacteria bacterium
GATTATTGATAAATAACGTCCGCATAGTATACCATTTCTTTTTACTTTTTGGTACAAGGAAGAAGAAGAGAGAGATACTCAAGAAGTGCTTTAAGAGAAGATGAAGGATCTGTTGCGAAGTGAGCAGACATAAGAATTTCTTCCTTGTGGTGTGCGGTGAGTAGTGGATGGGTGTGCTGTGTAAGCGAGACAATGTACGCACGGACCACTTCCCTATCTTTTCTGTCCTTCTCGTCAACTGCTTGTAAAAGTTCTTGAATGAAAGGAAGTTTCATGCGCAGAGTTTTTTCAGTGGAGAAAAAGAGTGAGACATTGTCTTCCTCGGTGGTTTTGGTTCCTTCATGCTTTACCACCTGTACTCTTGAAAGAAGAGTTGGGAGAAGTGAGTGTGTGCTACTTGTTACAAGAATAAAAGAAGTGTCTGGTGAGGGTTCTTCTAATACTTTAAGAAGAGCGTTCTGTGCAGGGACTGTTATGGAGTGAAAAGATATAAGCGCTTTCCTTTCACTGTTGTGAGGAGATGTGTTCCATGACTGAATGGTTCTTGCGGTGTCGATATCAAGTACGGTTGCGTTGAAGTGTGTATGATGATGCGAAAGAGACGACAAAAGAGACCATAGGTCATCACTTAATTCTTTTCTGTGTTCATCAAGTATAAGCACAGCATGATGTTGGAAAGAAGAAGGGTCTATCATTGTAGAAGATAGTATATCAGAAGAATTGTAGATTGTGAGACGTAGAGATCCTTACTTCTTGGCGAAGATACTTCTCTTGTAAGTGTCGAGGTGTTCTAGGGCGACACCTGTACCTTTAGCAACACAATAGAACGCATCATCTGCGAGTACCGCCTTCACACCTGTCCTTCTTTCTACTAGTTCAGGGAAATTACGTAGCTGAGATGAACCACCACTCATAATGATACCGTTATCGATAATATCAGCAGCGAGTTCAGGAGGTGTCTCTTGGAGAACGTCACGTATCGCTTTGATCATCATCTTAAGCTCCTTGTCGATTGCTTTTACAATCTCGTTCGTGCGTATTTCAACGGTACGAGGAAGGCCTGCGATAAAATCACGCCCTTTTACTTTTAGAACGAGCTCGTCTTCTACAGGGACCGCAGAACCGATTTTGATTTTTATTTCTTCTGCTGTTTGGTCACCAATTGCGAGGTTGTATGTTTTTTTCACATAATCAATAATTGATTGATCGACTTTCGTTCCTGCACATTTGACCGAAGTGCTACACACAATACCACCAAGAGAGATTACCGCCACATCAGTTGTCCCACCTCCAATGTCTACAATCATTCTTCCCTGTGCTTCATGAATCGGAATACCTGCTCCTATGGCTGCGAGAATCGGCTCTTTTACGATATATGCATTTCGTGCACCAGCTTTAAGTGCTGCCTCGATAACGGCGCGTCGTTCTGTTGAGGTAACCCCAGCAGGTACTGACACCATTACATCTGGCTTGAAGAGATTGAAACCATCGAGGGCTTTATGAATATAGTACCTAAGCATTGCTTCGGTTACTCTGTAGTCTGCAATAACTCCGTCTCGCATCGGTCTATAGGCAATGATTGAATCAGGAGTTTTTCCTATCATGTCTTTCGCTTCCTTTCCAACAGCGAGAATCTTGTTGCCAGTTTCAGAAACTGCAACAACAGAAGGCTCTACGAGTACAACACCTTTTCCTGGCACGTATACAAGAGTGTTGGTCGTTCCGAGGTCGATACCGAGTTTTTTGAATAGGATACTCATGGGTGGATATTTATTTTCTGTAGTGTAGCACACAAAACACCCCGCTTCTATTTGACAAAATGATAAAGTATTTCATTTTAAAAGAAGCATAGTACGGCTTTTTTTGGTATACTTCTTTCATAAAAAAGAACACCATGCTTCTCCTTACTGTTGCACCACTCGCAAAAGGAATCCCTTATGAGGAGCTTTCATATTTCTCAAAATTAGAAGTGCATGAGGGGGATCTCGTTGAGATAACTATTCGCAAGAGAGTCTGTCGTGCGCTTGTTATTCGTGTCGATGATGTTGAAGACGAAAAGCAGTCCCTAAAACATGCATCATTCATTGCAAAAAAAATTTCTAAAGTACTTGTACCTGGCTTCCTGTCTCCTTCCTTGTGGCAAGCTCTTGTATATTCTTCATCTTACACACTTAAGCCACTCGGTGAACTTATCTACGATCTTATATCAGAAAAAGCTTTTGATACCGTAACTTCATTTCCTTTATTTTCTGAAGACAGAAGTCACGAGTTGTTACTCTTGGAACAGAACTATGAGAATCGTATTTCTCGTTATCGTACGATTATACGAGAAATGTTTTCAAAGAAAAGAAGCCTTGTTATTTTTTTTCCAAGTATTACCGATATAGAACACGCAAAGTCACATCTCGTGCGAGGAATAGAAGAGTATGTTGCAGTGCTCCATAGCGGTCTTACTGAAAAGCAGTACGGTGAGGCTCTCAACTCTATAACCTCAACAGAGCATCCCCTTCTTGTGCTTTCGACACCGTCTCTTCTTCCTTGGCTTAGAAATGATCTTGGTTTGGTCGTGATAGAACGCGAGCATAGTCACTACTATTACACCCACGGTGATCATGGATATGATATGAGGCCTCTTCTTATCACTCTTTCAAAAGCATCTAAAGTGCCTTGTCTTTTAGGGTCGCACATGCTTTCTTTGTATGCTCAGAAGAAGTATGCAACTAAGGATGCTGTTGAAGTAATGCCTCTTCTTTTCAGAAATGATACCGGTCTTTCTATTGTAGAAATGACAGAAGAGAATACTACAGGAAGTCCATATCTTTCTAAGCAAGCGCTTGAGTTGTTGCGTCTCATGAAGCAGAACAAACGCGGGCACTATTTTTTTTATGCTCACAGAAAAGGCATGTACCCAACTACAGTGTGTGCTGATTGTGGTGAATTGTTTACATGTAAAAAATGCAACCGTCCTTACGTCTTACATAAGATAGCAGGTTCGCGCACGTATGTCTGCCACGGATGCGAAGATATTGTCCATGTTACAGAAGAAGTGTCACTGTCGTGCGGGTATTGTCATGGATGGAGAATGATGACACTTGGTATCGCAACCACAGGCGTCGAAGAAGAGCTTACTCGTCTAGGTGTACCGCTATTTGTCATAGACAGCGAACGCACTCCAACTCGTGCAAAAGTGAAGAAGGTGTACAAAGAATGGCAAGAGTCCCCTTATGGTGTCCTGATTGGTACAGAAATGGCGCACAACATTGTGACCGAATGTGACGCTATTGTTGTCTTGTCTCTTGACTCACTCTTCTCCCTTCCAGAATATAGAACCGATGAGAAAATACTCACCCTTGTATCAGAGATGTCAGAAAAAGTACGACAGACAAGAGACGGTGCTCGGGAATTCATTCTCCAGACACGTCTACGAAAGGTTCCTGTTTTCAGGCAACTTCTTTCGCCATCATTTCGAGAAGTGTATGCAACTCTTCTTAAAGAGCGCGAGCAGTATCTTCTTCCTCCGTATTACACAGTGATAAAAGCATCTTTTGAAAACTTAGAAGAAGATATGCGTAAGCGTCTTGAACAAGAACTTGAACCGTATTCAGTTTTCTGGTTTGAGCTTGGAAAAGGTATCACACTTCTTTTCGTACACATACGAGAGTCTGAGTGGGCACATTCTCAGGAAGTAAGAGAGAAAGTAAAACGTGTTGTCTACGGTGCTTCTCCTACGGTGAACCCTCTCCACTTTTTCATCTCGTAATAGACCTTAAAAGTCTTGTAGTGTAAAAGTTGACAAACTATGGTATAGTGTTACTTATGAAAGTCAATGAAACCATTGTCCAAATAGATGAACGCGAAAATAACCCTCTTCGGCTCCATGCACGCGAAGTAACTAAGGAAGAGTTCGGTTCAAAGGAGCTTCTCTCTAAGATAGAAGCAATGAAGCATGCGCTCTCAAAAGAACATGACGGTGTTGCGCTCGCTGCTCCTCAGATAGGTCTCTCGCTTAGAATCTTCGTAGTAGCACCGTCTGCATATGAAGAAGATGCCAAGCATACCCCTCTTGTATTCATCAACCCTAAAATCCTTAAGAAATCTAAGAAATCTGCAATCATGCACGAAGGGTGTCTTTCTGTACGTTGGATTTATGGTAAAACGAAGCGCTCGCTTCAGGCAACAGTCGAGGCTTACGATGAACATGGAAATAAGTTTACTTTTGGAGGGTCGGGTCTTATTGCTCACATTTTTCAACACGAGATAGACCACTTAGACGGTATACTTTTCATTGATCATGGTTTTGATTTTGAAGAATACACAGAAGAAGAAGTCAAAAAAGGAATGAACCAACCACGATAATCAAACAACTCTGTCTCTTTTAATTATCAATAACCAGTAAACAGCTATGACACCATCACACCAACCTCTTAAGTATGTTTTTTTTGGGACAGGACCTCTCGCTGAAAGTGTTCTCTCTGCTTTATACAAAAATGGATATGTCCCGTCACTTCTTGTAACTAAGCCAGACAGCAGGCAGGGTCGTCATATGGTGCTCACCGAGCCTTACATTAAGACATGGGCAGAAATGAAAGGAATCCAAGTGCTACAACCAGAGAAGCTTGATGACCAAGCGATACGAGCACTAGAAGGAGAGTACGATGTGTTCATCGTAGCGTCATACGGAAAGATTATTCCAGAAACCATCCTTTCTATTCCTAAGAAAGGTACACTTAATGTACACCCTTCACTCCTTCCTAAATATCGCGGACCCTCCCCTATAGAGTCAGCGCTGTTACATGGTGATATAACAACGGGAGTGAGTATTATGCTTCTTGATAAGGAAATGGATCATGGGCCCATACTTACACAATCCGCCTTCATGCTCAGAGATGAGGTCACCGCATCACTTCTTGAGGTGGAGTGTGGTCAATTAGGTGGAGAGTTGCTTGTACAGGTACTCCCTCATTATTGTGAAGGAACACTGCTTCCGAAAGAACAGAATCATGCAGAAGCAACAGTGTGTAGAAAGATAACCAAAGAACTCGGACAGATCACCCTAGAAGATTCTATTATGGAGGTACGCAGAAAGTATCGCGCGCTCACTCCGTGGCCTGGTCTTTATTTTTTTATAGAACATAAGGGTGCACAACTTCGTGTGAAGCTGAACTCTCTTGACCTTGCTTCATCTAAAGAGACTACACATGTGTCTGAGTATATTCTCACGGTAACACCAGAAGGAAAGAAAGAAATGGATTGGGAAAGTTTCAAACGTGGGTAT
>CAZCQX010000047.1:0-5048 GCA_964500955.1 uncultured Candidatus Saccharibacteria bacterium
TATTGACAATATCTACATTGTAATGTACAATGTAGATATTGTCCTTTGTATGGGTATACTCTCACCCTAGACGAGAGTTGAAAGGAGAAATGCAATGGGTGCACCTGTGCATCGTGTTGAAATTGGTGATTTGCCAGACGGAGAAGGTTCAGCTTATCTTCTTGAACAGTCTTGGGACGAACCAAAGCAAGATGAAGTCTTTGCGAAAACTATTTTTGAAGGTGAACAGCACCGCGGAATGGGTTTTACGAAGATATTCCACGAACCTTGCGGTTGTAACTTCGAGGTAATTCGGTTGTCTGCACACAAGCGTGTTCTTGTCTGCGTTCGCTGTATGCTTCGACTGACTGTCCCTGCTATAGTTACCACAGTGACGGATTTCAAGGAATTTATCTCACAAACCTGATGCGCTTTATCTAACGATGAAGCGTATTTTTCATTTTATATACTCAGCACACTTACACTTTCCCAATCAAAAGTTCTGAACCTGTCTACAAGTTGGAGCCAGCAAAAACACCTAGATTTATCTGGGTGTTTTTGTATGCCAATTTGTTAAGTTCGAACCTATTGAAAAAGGTACAACTTATTGTTAGTATGAAGAAAGTCTGTAACTTCGGAGAAATCGTATGAAAAAAATAGTGCGCGAGGCAGTTGTGGAGTACTTCATGCCTCTAATTGTTTTGTGGAGATGATTCACAGCACCAAAAGGTGCAGAAACCATTTCAATCAAACATCCGTAATCAATGCCGAAGCGGAGTTGCTTCGGCATCTCTGTTTTATTTACTTTCATTTTCTTCTATCAAAACTCATTGAACATCATCCCAAGTCGACAGCAGAGAAAAAAGAACTTTGACCCAAAATAAAAAACCAGAGGAACCTCCTCTGGTTTTTTATAAGTAAAAGATATTGATTACTTAGTGTCCCATGTTCATATCCCCCATGTTGCCATGTGACATGTTGGTTGTAGTGTTGCCCGATGATTGTGGTGTGTATCCAAGAATCTCTGGATTAAGCATGCCAAAAATCATAGCAATATGAGCGATTATTAGAAAAGCACCTACGAATACGGCGTGAAGCTTCATTTTTTCTTCCTTGGTCTTCTTAGGAATGCCAAGCTCAAGAAGCGCAAGACCAAGAAGTGGAACCACACCCAGAAGATATGCGCTCACTGCTATCACATCAGCACCACCGCGCCATGATCCACTAAGAGTGAGAGGTATGAATGCTGTTGTGAAGAGGTAGACGAAGATGCCTGTGAAATAAAAACCAACGAGAATGCTGGCAATTCGATTCAGCTTCCCTACCCAGGTGGAACTGTTTTTAGTAAAGAGAATATAAAGCTCTGTTACCGCAACGGTCTCTGCGAGTATCACTGGAATCGCCATGTAGATGATAAGGTTCCACGGCTGGTTCACCGCGAGTAGCTCCATATAGTGAGTCATTGTCATAAAATAAAATGTATACTAAAAAATCTATTAAAAAATAAGCTTACTGTTCACAAGTATATATTATTTGGTACTATATACCATAGACATGTACATACTTATGTAAGAAAAGGAGGCAGAAGATGACGAAAGATATGCAGATACATGGGGTCTATGTCAAAGGCAAACACAAGGACGCCTTTCGCCCTGGATGCTCTGGAAAAGTTGTTGGTCTTGTGTATGTCGAACATCCGAGTGTGAACACTCCTGTCTTATGCCTTGATGTGCTCTATGACGATGGTGTACAGAAGTTCGTTCCATACGGTCTCGTATGTGAAGGAGCGTACGTACTTTCCTCTTCAGAAATTGACTAGTCTCATCCACCCCTACAGAGTACACTGTTACTTGTGGGGGTGATTTTGTGTGATATGAAAAATCATTATCAATGTTGTAATGTTGTTAGGAATCTTTTTACCCACAGTTGTTCTATTTCTTGTGGGCAACTTATTGTCTATACTGCATGGTATATGCTTACCATAACCTCACTTACAAAATATTTCGGCACCAACAAGGCAGTGAATAATGTTACTTTTTCTATAGAAAAAGGAGAAATTTTTTCGCTTATTGGACCGAACAGTTCTGGGAAATCAACTATTATCAAAAGTATCGTTGGCTTAGTAGAGCCAAGTTCTGGGAAAATAGAGGTGTCAGGACACTCGGTAACCGCTACACCAGAGCTAACCAAGAAAGATATAGGATATATTCCAGACGAGCCTTCTGTGTGGCCATACATGACAGGAGAAGAGTTTCTCCACTTCACTCACGCGCTCTATAAGATGAAAAGGGTTTCTCTCGAGTCTGTCCTCTCAACTTTTAATCTAAACGGAATTGAAAAGAGTTATTTCGATGAGTACTCAAGAGGTAACAAACAAAAGCTCAGAATAGTATCTGCACTATCGCACATGCCTAAACTTCTCCTTGTGGATGAGCCGATCGTAGGTCTTGATCCAACAGGAGCTGAAATAGCGAAGAAACTTTTTATTGACTATGCAAAAAATGGTGGAGCGATGCTTCTCGTTACTCATACACTTTCTGTTGCGGAAGAAATATCACACAAGATAGGAGTTCTTAAGAACGGAGAACTTATTGCTGTAGGCACCATGGAAGACCTAAGGAAGAAGGCAGGACTCGGGCATGATGCTTCACTGGAAGCTGTTTATTCAGCGCTCACTCATAACTAACTGGCACGTATGCTTTCTCTTTTTATACGTTTCGAACTAGATAGGTTCAAAAAATATCTTAGCACCAAAACTCTGGCGAAGAGTATTACGATGATGCTCTTCCTCATGGTCTTCGTGTTCGTTGGTGTCGGGATCTACTTCTTTTTTCTTTCAGGTTTTAGGTTCATAAGAATAGAAGCAACAGATGATATACGACTTTCGGTGTCGCTGTTCTTGTACGAAAGCTTCCTTCTTTTATTTAGTGTTCTTCTCGTGCTTAGTTCCGCTATCACTACACTCTTTAATGCTTTTAAGCGTGGAGAAAATGACTGGATTATAGCATCTCCTTCGTATGCATACTTGCCGAGGTTTGTTTTTTTGCGTAGTCTTGTTACCGCGTCCCTTCCGCTTCTTGTGGTATTCCTGCCTGCGGGAATTGCCTTTCAGAGAGTGCACCACTTAGGGGTGGTGTCTATTTTGTTACTGCTACTTTCTGTGTTTCTTCTTCTTGTTACCTTAAACGCAGTCACTTCCGCGCTTATTTATTTTTTAGGATATGGAGCTCTTTGGTTAAGCAGAAAAGTCCCTAGTCTCGGTGGTTTTTCTTTTGGACGTTTCGTATTCTTGCTGTGTTTCCTCTTTTCGCTTTCTCTGGTTGCTTTTTGGGGAAGTGTGCGGAACATTGATATTGTAGCTGTTATAAAAGCAGAAACTGACGTAGAAGTACTCCCAGTGTCTTACGTGGCAGACCATTTCTCTTTTACAGTCACACACCCATTCGCAATGGAACTTTTGTCGCTTGAGACAAGATCTACTTCAGGGACTCTTCTGTATTTCTTTAGCATGGTAATACTCGCACTCTTCTCTTTTGTAGTCTTTAGGTATTCAGCTCGATACTTTTATCCGGTGTGGCTTTCTCTTGGAGAACACAGGACAACGGGACTTTTACAAAAAGTAAGGACATTACCTGCGACTACGTTCACCTTTTCTGGGTCGCCGATGCTCGCATTATTTAAAAAAGAAGTACTTGTAACAACAAGAAACATGAAAGGCGTTATCTGGTTCTTCTTTTTGTTTTTGCTTTGGTGTTCGCAGGTGGGCGCGAACACTATTATGAACAATAACGTAACACGTCATAGTGCAGATATTTCTGAGAAAACAGTGACACTTATCGTGCTCCAGTTCGTGGTGGCTATCTATTTCATCAGTGCGTTTGTGTTGCGCTTCGTCTTTCCTTCCTTTAGTAGCGAAAAGAAATACATTTGGATTCTTGGGAGTGCGCCGGTTAACTTCAAGAGAATTTTCTTTGGAAAGTATTTCTTTTTCGTAACATTCTTCGTTTCACTCGCCCTCCTTATGAGCTATATCAACAGCGCAGTATTTTCTATTGTGCTTATGAAGTCTGTGTATGCGACAGTTCTTCTCGTGACTGCGGTTGTAACGATAGTGACGTTCGCTATCATACTCGGAGCGGTTTTCCCTAACAAAGAGACGGATGATCCAGATACCGCAACCACGAGCATGGCAGGACTCAGCTTCACAGCCCTCGCACTTATCTATGGAGGGTTCTCTGCAAAAGTACTCCTCCTTACACTAAAAGATTCTCAACTATTCCTCTACTTCTCTTGGATATTCCTAAGCATGCTTTTGGTGATCGTGTTACTCATGCTTGTGCCACACAAGGTTGGGAGAAGTATATTCTCCTACGAACGGTAAGTCGTTTTTTTAGTGTTGACGTGGAGATGTTCCTTATGATAACATTCAAATATGCATTTGAATAAAATTGCGACAATTTTGAAACATATAGGAGAAGAGAACCGTCTAAAGATAATGTGTGTGCTTGTTTCTAACAAAAATTTATGTGTGAGCGATATAGCAAAAAAACTCTCACTAAGTGTTGCAAGTACTTCACATCACCTACGAACATTAGAAAAAAATAACATACTTGTCTCTTCTAAGGAAGGTAAGGAAGTCTGCTACAGACTCGTCGATTCCCCTATTATTAAAGATATTAAAAAGCTACTCTGTAAGTACGCTTTCTAATATATACTTCTTATACACATAACTATCACTATCTATGTTTTCATTTTTTTCTTCCACACCATCTGTGTCTGTGCTTGAAGCGTTTAGAAAAGTAAGCACCGAAAAAACGGTTCTCATTGACGTACGAGAAACTGGTGAGTACGCTACAGGACACGCCAAGAGTGCTATCAATATGCCACTTTCTCACCTAAGTAATGATAATGGAAAAGAGTTACTAAAAAAAGAAGAAGTCCTCGTTATCTGTCAGTCAGGAGGACGAAGCATGAGGGCTACTACATTTCTGCGTGACTTAGGAGTAAACGCTGTTAACGTCGAAGGTGGGACTACAGCTTGGAAAGCTAATAATCTACCGATGGAATAA
>CAZCQX010000048.1:0-5036 GCA_964500955.1 uncultured Candidatus Saccharibacteria bacterium
ATAAGAATGGAGAGAATAAGCGCTGGGCGTACCCCTGTTGATTTAGACGCAACCACCGCATAATCGTATGCTTGCCCAAAAGAAATAGAGGACGCGTCACGAAGTTCGAAGAGCTTCGCTCGTATCTTTCCTGCTTCTTTTTCGTGTTCTGATAACACTTTTTTGTATTCTGCTTCTTGGTTTTTGGTAATAGCAAGAAGACTATTCTTTTCTTTCTGATTACTCTCCACCTTCTTCTTTTCGAGCTCCTGTGCAAGCTTTTTGGCAGTTTCCTCATCTTTCGCTTCAAGAAGGTCTTCCTTTGCCTTTTCTAAACTATCTTTTGTCTCCTTGATTTGACGAAAACTCTCCGTGAGCGACCTGTTAAGTACCTGGAAAGAATCCATATCTTCAAAAAAAGTTGAGAGTGACTTCGATTGTAAACCAAAGGTGACAAGGGAGTACTCGTCGAGATACTTCGTCTTACGCATAATCTGCGACATGGACTCTTTTTCTCGATCTACTTTCGCATTCAACTCACCAATAGTGCTATTTTTCTGAGCAATGTTTTCAGATAATTTGCTAATAGCTTTATTATGAGCTTGAATTTTCAGTTTACTTTGAGAAATTTTCTGACTCAACAAAGAAATATCTTTTGAGAGAGAGTTCTTTTGAGCTTGTGTCTGAGTAATCGTTCCTTGGAGTTGCTTGATTTGGTTTTCAAGATCGGCAAGATCTTTCTCTAGTTGTTCCCGTGACTGAGCATGCACACCACTAGGCATTCCAGAAAAAAGAAAGACGCATATAAGAAAAGGCACAAGAAGGTGTCTCATATGTATAGTATATCAGATAGTACAGACTTCGTGTGACATTCTGGTCACATTTTTTGATACAACAAGTATCGCAACCTACTCAAAAATGTTCCTCTTTTACCTAAATTCGTATCATGAAAAAAACCGCCTTTTGGCGGTTTTTCATTAAGATATGTCAACTATTCTGCGTCTGCTTCTTCTTCCTTCTTACCCTTCTTCGCTACTTCAATAGCACTTAGGTCTACTGCTCCAACAGGTTCTTTTTCTTCATGTTGTGCTGAAATGGAAGCAACGATATCCTCTGCGTTTACGTGATAGAGAGTAACCCCTAGAGGAAGAGCGATGTCTTTCGCTGAAATAACACTAGATGGAGAAGTAAGAAGTGAGAGATCTGCAGTAACTTCGTGAGGAAGCTTAGTTGGATGACCTTCTACAGAAAGTTCGAACATAACTTTCACAAGAAATCCTCCTGCTTTTACTGCTTCAGATTCTCCAGAGAATGCGATAGGAAGCTTCACGTGAACCTTCTGTCCTTTCTTGAGAACAAGAAAGTCAGCATGTACTGGGGTGTTCTTTACTGGGTGACGCTGAACATCTTGAATCATAACGGTCTCCTTTCCGTTCTCTGTAACGAGAGTAATAGAAGAAGACTCACCACCTTGTGCGAGTACTTTATTAAAAGCTGTAGCATCAACAAATACAGAAGTATTCTTCACTCCTGATCCATAGAACACAGCAGGAATATACCCTTCTTTTGCTTTTTCTTTAGCGTTGCGAGAAATAGTTGTAAGTTCTAACATAGTTTTGCAATTCTACCACAAAGAAAGCAGAAAAGCAAAACCCTCCCTGTGGAGGATTTTTGTAGGTAGATGCTACAGACTCACCTTATATCTTCCCTCGTTCTTCACAAACGCTTCCTTGGAAGGATACTTATAGACATACCCGTATTGCTTCGTAAGCTTAGACCCATCAACCGCGATAGGATACGAATATCCACGCCAACTTCCAGGCGAGGTAGGAATCTTCCCTCTTGTGATATGCCAGAAGAAAAAGAATGCGACGCGTGCCATCCAAGGGTAGATTGGAAGAGTTCTTTTCCCTACGGCTTCTGCCATGTCTTTCCCGAGTACCACATCTCCCGGAGGGGAAATATTGAACACTTCGTATGAACCTTCAAGATCGTTAAAACTAAAGAGAGCAACGATGTCACACACATCATCCTCATGAATATACTGACGAAGCCACTTAGAAGTAACAGGAACGAAAGAAGTAAGGAGTGTTACGATACGATATGCGAATCCGCCGTGTAAGTTACCAGAAAGAGCAGACTGAAGACCGAAACGAATACGGTCATAACGCCCGCGCGGGCCAGTGATAGCAGCAGGACGCACAATGAAGACTTGTCCTTGCCACCCCTTTTCTTGTGCATTCTTGTACCGCTCTTCTAGGTGGAGTTCTGAGATACGCTTTTCTTCTGCGTAGAGATACCCTGACTCTCTGAACCCTTCTTCTTCTTTATAAAAATGATCTATGGTGTTGTCTGCGAATGCGCCATATGAAGCAACTGTTGAGAAATGAATAAGTTTTTTAACGGTTGGATGTGAAAATGCGAAGTCAAAGACACGGTCAGTTCCATCAATATTCCATTTCCACTCTGTTGCTTCATTGTGATACATGTGACGAATCTGCCACGCAGTATGCACCACCACATCTGGGTTATACTTTTTCACCTCATCTTCCCATCCTTCGTCTGAAGTATTTTTTTGTAGATAGATAATCTTATCTTTCTGGGAAGAGTTGAGTGTGAGTGAGGTCTCTGGCTCTTTATCGAGAGTAATGATTTTTTCAACATCATCACGACGAGCGAACTGATCAACAAGCATCGCCCCAACATACCCCGCACCCCCTGTAATGAATAGTGTGTGTTTCATAGCTATAGATGTTTTCGAGTATAGCATACTGTTTTGTACAGCGGGTAGCACATAAGCAAGCCCTTAACTCTTGGCTCTTAGCAGAACCCCGCGAAGCCTTCGGCTTCGCGGGGTTCTGTATTTCTACACGCTACACGCTATTCATCACATCCCCGACCGAATCAGCACCGTGCGAATAGTGCGAAGAAGTACCACGAAATCAACAAGGAGTGATCTGTTTTTGATATAAAACAAATCATACATAAGTCTCACCTTCGTCTCTTCTACTGATTGTGGAGGTTTCTCCTGAAGTGTCTGCGCCCACCCTGAAAGCCCAGGGGTCACCGAGTAACGAATCATATAAAACGGTATCTCGTCTGCCATACGCTTGCCGAGGTCAACAATATCAGGACGTGGACCAACGAGTGATATCTCCCCTTTTAGTACATTAACCACCTGTGGCAGTTCATCGATACGTGACTTACGTAAATAATACCCAATCTTAGTTACTCGATTCTTATTCCCTTTCTCTTTAAGCCATACCCCTCCATCGTCCTGTGACATTGTACGGTACTTAATGAGACGTATCGGTTTTCCATGACGACCGATACGGGACTGATTCGAAAGGAACACCGGACCGCCGTCTTCACGTTTGATAAGAAAAGCAACGAACGGATGAAGAAGAAGCCACACACATGCAACAAGAAGAGCTACCACGATATCTATCACTCTCTTCATTGCCTCATAGAGCTTCATATCAAGTGATACGTTTTCAAAAAACCAAAAATACCCAACAGAAGAAAGTGGCAATCTTCTGAAGATATCTTCGTACATCTTATTGATATCATAAATCCGCACACCATCACCCACAAGGTTATAAAAATAAGGAAGGAGCGGAATGATTCTCTCATTCTTCACATCAAGCACAATGAGACTGATGTCATTTTCTCGCAACACTTCACGGAGTGAGTCGATGGTTCCAGAAGTAAGAAGTGGTGACTGTACTTCAAGGTGCTCAACAAAGGAAAAAGAAGACTGCGGATTGTCATTGATTGCATGCTTTATTTCCTTGAACACATCTCCTTGACCAATAAGCAAAGCTTTTCTTTTCTTCTTGGTGCGAATATGATGCGATGCCACCACCCTAAAGCACACCTGCACAATAGTGAAGACAACAATCTGAAGAAGAAGGACCACCTTAGGAGTAACACCGAAATAAGCAGGGAAAATATAGAACAGACTGAACCCAAACAAAAGTGCGACCACATGTACCTGAAGAAGCAACTTAACCCGTGCAATCGTAGTAAGAAGTGATGGAACTTCGTACAGTGTTGCAATAAAATAAGCAACCACTACGAAAAAAGCTATAGGAAGAAATGCAAAGGAAAGTGTTAAAAAATAATCAACCTGAGGGAAAAGATCTTGATTTCTAAGCGCATACGCAAAGAAAAGTGACACGAAAAACAGCACCACATCTCCAACAAAAAGCCCGATTTGATAAAATCTGTTTCCTAGTTTTGTCATGGTATACTAGACACTATACCACAGTCTATGAATCAGGCGCCAGTCAAGCTTTTACTAGCGGTCACAAAGTCAAATTGGGGAGGAGCGCAACGCTATGTGTATGACATTGCGCTTCATTTTAACGCGGACACACAGTTTAATGTTCAAGTACTTGCTGGAGGTCAAGGACTCCTTATTGATAACCTACACAAAGCAGGTATACAGACACATACACTACATGACCTTAAACGAGATGTCGGCCTCCTCGCAGACGCACGTTCTCTCCTGCAGATGTTCAAACTTCTTCGAAAAGAACGTCCTGATATTCTGCACTTAAATAGTTCCAAGATGGGGCTCTTCGGCGCAGTGGTGGGACGTCTTGCAGGTACCAAAAAAATAATCTTCACCGCACACGCTTGGCCTTTCAATGAAACACGCCCACGATACCAGAAAATTATTTTTAGACTTCTCGGCTTCCTCACTGTCCTCCTTAGTCACAAAACCATCGCCGTATCTCAAAGTGTTATCAAAACTCTCAACGCTCCATCATTCCTCTCAAGAAAAATCACCTGCATCTACACAGGCATAGAGACACCGAGACTTCTCCCTAAAGGTGAGTTTTTCAGTCGATTTTCAATGGAGAAAAAGCATGGGGCACACATTGTATCGATAGGAGAGCTTCATACAAGTAAAGGATTCGACCGCGCACTTATTGCTCTTGCGCACTGCAAGCATCTCGCATGGACATATCACATCATGGGAACAGGAGAAAAAGAAACCTATCTAAAAAATCTTGCGGAAAAACTTGGCATACAAGACAGAGTTATTTTTC
>CAZCQX010000049.1:0-4986 GCA_964500955.1 uncultured Candidatus Saccharibacteria bacterium
CTACACCGCCCCAAGCTCACATTCAGAGTAGTTTATTTCTTATGTCTACAGAGTGCATACCAAGAAAGCGACGCGATACTTGCGATAACAACAGTACAAACAAGACAAAGCAAACAATATGCATGAATAAACATAACCTCTCGGTAGATAATAAATGCATTGAACAGCAATCCCCCTGTTGCAAGATATGCGATAGTGCGCATATACATAGCGGAAGCTTTCTTCATGCCAAGCACCGCGATGGTAGCGAGAAACGGATACACCGCAAGCGCAATCCATGGAAATGATAGACCAAACACAATAGAATAAGGACTCCTTAACACCTCAGTACAGGAAAACACGCTCGAAACATCACAAAACGAAGACAATCCTAGAGGATCAACGAACCGCACATAATATGCTTTATAGCTAAGATATAACGCATTAAACGTTGCCAAGAACGATAACGTAAAAATTGAGAAAAAATATCGTTTCATACTAGTGGTACCTCTAGTATACACCCGCCTTGTAAAGTAGGTAATGTGTACAAGAATCTCACTACAAAGTTTTATTTAGGTATACTTTATTCTAGAGGTATGTATCGTTCTTTTGTGGGTCCTTGTTTATTTAAGACAATTACTACATATAACTATATACTTGGTATGAAATCGCTTCACATGGTTACCTTCATCCTTCTCGTTGTAGGAGGCGTTAACTGGGGACTTTCAGCACTTGGGTTTAATATTGTGAGTATGCTTCTTGGGACATGGCCAATGGTGGAAAAAGCTGTATACCTTCTCGTTGGACTTTCAGCGGTGGTAGAGCTTGTAACACACAAAAAGAGTTGTACGATGTGCGGTGCGTAAGGTGTCGCTTATGGTAAAGAAGGAAACACGCGAGCCGAAGGCTCGCGTGTTTCCTTTTTTAAGTTGTATTTTCTAGATTCTACCGGCAACTCTCTACTTGTATGGTTTCACGAGTGAAGTTATACACCATACCAGTCACAGGGAGACCAGCTGATGCTTGGTAGTCTTTGACTGCTTCTACTGTCTTGTCTCCATAAAATCCTGTGACGTTGTCTTTACTAAGGAATCCTTTCTCTGCCAAGAACGACTGGAGGCGAGAAACTGATGGTTTCTCCATGCCTCGGTGGAGATTGATTGGGAGATTAGTGCACATAGTCGAGACGGAAGCTCCAAGAACCTGAGGAGACGCTTGATGTGACACCCGCCCCACCACCTGAGAAGTACACACATATGGCCATAGTGTAATTATTTGATTTTTTACGGAAAGATCTGATGCTTTTAATTTTGAAGCAACTTGAGAAATTTCAGAAGACAACAACTGAGATGGAGAAATCACCTTAGAGTTAATAGCGGTACCGCTTTGACATGCTGAGGTCTGCACAACACATCCAGTCTTTCGATCTCCATAGGAACCACACATGTTAACATCGTCTCCAAATTCGTTCCCGTAATCCCAAAGACCGTAACAACCAATTTCTCCATCAGCAACAGCTGTTAGTGTTGGTTTTGTGCAACTCATTGCGTTATATTTTGGACCATTTGCTGAAGTTTGGTCTATTGTTGATACGGTTCCACTTCCACCCTCATTCCAAACAGAAGAAGGGATACATGCTCCCGCTATATAAGGATTAGCTGAAGGCGAAGAAGTGGTGGGTGGGAGGCCTGTAACAGAACACCCTCCTCCTAGGGTACACGAATATTTTTGTGAGCCTAGTTTAGCAACAATATCTGCGTTACAAGCATCCACCCCGGCACCATTTAGGCGATTTACATAAGTTCCCGCCACCACCGGTGGAGTGTATAGGTATATCTCCTCCCCATTCCACGTACAACGAATAGATGAGTTAGGGTTGTTTAGTGCGTTAGTCTTACAATTAGCAAGCGCATTGTCTTTTGTAATATTCTGAGTGGTGATGAAGGCATTACCGTTCATGTAGCCGATGTAGGTACCAGTAGGAATAACTGGTGTAGACGTTATGAGAAACGGTTTACTAAACTCACGAACACCTAGAAAAGTATCCCCCTTCCATACTTCTGCAACTATAATAAACTTTGTTTTTCCTTGATTAATATTATTCTTAAGAACAGTAGCACAATTAGCATTAAAGGAATCCTGTGTACACTGAGTGTTATTCGTAGGGATTACATAATCATAGTACTTACTGTCGCCACGTAGTGATGTAGCAATTTGATCAACCTTTGAATAAACACCCGAGGAAGAGTACTCATTCAAACTTAACTTAATTTGAGTATTATCCAAAGAAACCCCTCCCCACACAATAGAGATTTTACCTCCTAATGTGTATGTTTCTGATCCGCTTGGATAAAAGAACGAGAAGGTAGGAGTTACGCTAGGGGTAAACGTATATATCTCCGTTCCATTCCACGTACAACGAACAGATGATGCTGGGTTGTTTAGTGCGTTAGTCTTACAGTTAGCAAGCGCATCTTCTTTTGAAATATTCTGAGTGGTGATGAAGACGTTACCGTTCATGTAGCCGACGTAGGTGCCAGTTTGGGTTGATGTTTTTGCTTTTATTGTAAAAGCTGTATCATTCATAGCGCTTGCAATAATTTTTGGATTCGTGTTTGATCCATAAGCACAATAACCAAGACATACGTTTTCACCTTCGTAAAGAACTGCTTGGATTTTATATGTTCCAGGGTTAAGAGGAATACCTACATCTGACTGAAAAATATATTCTGGTATAGTCCAAGCATAGATACCATCTTGAATATTGCGAGTAGGTTTTAGTACCGCAATACGTCCACCATCTCTTGTGTTGGTTGTACTTGTTAAGAACAAAGCTAGGGTTGTGGTAGCCGGTCTTGATTGAGAAGCTGACCACGAGAGAGTGACTGTGTCTCCTATTGTACTAATCATCGAACGATTTGGATTACTAACCTGAAGCGTCGCCGTTATTGGAGTGGTCGTGGCGATTTGGACCGGGCACACAAACTGACAATTTGACCCAGTTCTTCCAACCCAACTTCCGTCAGCACACCGATACGCATCTGTTGTACAGGTGTAAGTCACCTCCTCAGGGGCAATGTTTACCGTAGTAGACGCTAACACTTTCTCCGCCATTAAAGTATACATACCATTAACGAGAGTCTCTTTTTGAGGTCGAACTAGCTTTACAGTGTATGTTCCAGGAGTGTGGTAATCGTGTCGGTTACTGCTAGGGTGATTGATAGCAGATTTGGATCCGTCTCCGAAATAGATAACTTCATCACCTTCAGATGTGAAATTTTTAATAGTAAATTCAACCCACGCCGTAGGGTATGTTGGTTGTCCTTGATAAGTACTAGAAAGTGTCGCCCTAGAAGGAGTAGCAACTAGTGTAACCACAGAAGGAGCTTGGTCTTGTGCGGTGGCACAACTTATCTGCTGTATCTTAGCCCTTGTTCCAACCCCTACAAATCCTACTGGAGTTGCATCGAGTCCATTATCTCTCTGGAAAGCAATGACAGCTCTTTCTGTTATTCTACCAAAAAAACCGGTCACTGAATTACTAGTCAGATACCCAGTACTATACAAAAAATTCTGAAGAAGTAACACATCCTCTTGGTTGTTATTTGATCGGTTACTGTAACTAAGATTGCTCCTGATAATGACACACGCAGGATTAAGGGAGATGGATAGAGATTGAGCAAATGAAGCGCTCGGAATAATAAACAACGAGAGGGCGATAATCACTAAAGAAGTTTTGATGGCCTTGAACATGGTGTTTGTAAAAATAATAAGAAATAATAAGCAAAAGAATACTAGACTACAGTATATCAGCATGGGGGGGGTAGTAAGAACGACACAGACAAAAAAGGTGTGGATAAGGTAAAACAATAGAACACCAAAAGGTAATAAGGTAATTTTGTGAAAAAAATTAAAAGAACTTAATAGTTAATAAGATGATACAGCAAAAGCGCGGCCTTCGACCGCGCTTTTGCTATCTATGGTCTATAACATAAGTTCTAGACAAAATATTCTAAAGAATTACTTCTTATTCTCTGCAATTTCCTTTGCAATATTTGCAGGAACCACGTCATACTTTCCGAATTCCATAGTGAATGTCGCACGACCTTCTGTCATAGAACGGAGTGAGTTTACATACCCGAACATTTCAGAAAGTGGCACCATTGCGTTCACCACCTTATCCATTCCTCGCTCACCCATGCTCTCGATCTGACCACGCTTTGATGAAATGTTACCAGTGATATCACCGTAAAACTTGTCTGGAGTAACAATTTCCACCTTCATGATTGGTTCGAGGATTACAGGCTTAGCTTTCGCTACCGCATCAGCAAGCGCCATACCAGCTGCGAGCTTAAAGGCGATTTCTGAAGAGTCCACTTCGTGGAATGATCCATCGTACACCTCACATGACACATCCACCATCTTAAATCCAGCGAGTGTACCACGATCCATTGCTTCACGGAGACCTTTTTCTACCGCTGGAACGAATTCTTGTGGAATCACACCACCCTTGATTGAGTTGATGAATTCGAAGTTGTCGTAACGCTTTACGTTCTTTGGAAGATCTTCTACAGCAACTGAGTAGTCAATAGGCTTGATATTGATACGGCAGTGTCCGTACTGTCCGCGACCACCTGACTGCTTGATGTACTTACCTTCACCTGACGCAGAACCAAGAATGGTTTCCTTGTACGCCACCTGTGGCTTACCGGTAACTGCTTCTACGTTGAACTCACGCTTCATACGGTCAACAATGATATCGAGGTGAAGTTCACCCATACCTGCGATGATGGTTTCGTTGGTTTCTGGGTCTGAGTTAACACGGAAAGTTGGGTCTTCGATTGCAAGCTTAGAAAGCGCGATACCCATCTTCTCTTGGTCAGCTTTTGTCTTTGGCTCAACACGCATAGAGATAACAGGTTCAGGTACAACGATTCTTTCGAGGACAAAAGGGTGTTCTTCTGTACACATAGTATCTGAAGTAGCGGTATCCTTGAGTCGTACCGC
>CAZCQX010000050.1:0-4905 GCA_964500955.1 uncultured Candidatus Saccharibacteria bacterium
CTCTTTTAAAAGTGTGGTACATAGAGATTCTTTATCCGGCTTTAAAGTCACCCACAAGACTATAGATAGGGAGCACCACCGCAAACGCCACCGTCACCACTCCGGCCCATACGATTACGAGAAGTATAGGCTCCATAATAATAGTGAGGTTCTTGGTGGTCTGATCTGACTTCGCCTCAAGCACTTGTCCTACTTTGATAAGTGTCTTGTTGAGGTTGCCCGACTGCTCGCCTGACACCACAAGTTGTTGGATAGCATCTGGAATAAGTTTTCCAATTTTTGGATACGCTTGGAAACTTTTTTGGAAAGAGTTCCCCATATCTATCGACTCTCGAAGGTGAAGATAGAACTTCTTGTATCTGATTACTTCTGTAGCGCTTGCAAGAGAGTCTATCGCCTTAGTTACAGGAAGCCCTGCATCTAAGAGCGTGCCGAGAAGGTATCCGAACCGAGCCACTTCAACTTCTGCCAAAAGTATCTTGATTCCAGGAATGGAGAAGATAATCGCCTCACCTATGAACTTCGTTTTTTTGTTCACAAAGACAACATAAAATACGCCTGACATTACCACCAAAAAGAGAGGCACCACAACAATGCCGTACTTCGTTAAAAATAAACCGAAATCAATCAACACTTTTGTAATGAAAGGAAGTTCAAGCTTAAGATCGGTAAAGATCTTCGCAAGCTTAGGAAGCACTGACCAAGAAATACCAACACCGATGATAAAGGTAAGCGAGAGCACGAACACTGGATACATGAGAGCTGATTTTACCTTTGATTTGAACTCCCTGTCTTTCTCTTCCTCGAGCGCTACCACTTTTAGATTATCTGCAAGCTTGCCTGATTCTTCACCAAGACGAATAAGTGATATCGTGTACCCTCTAAAGAGTCGAGTCCTCTCAAAAGCTTTCCACACCGGCGACCCAGCTTCCACATCTTCTAGTACACGAGTAAGGATACGCTTCATCCCTTCTGATTTTGTTTCTTTAGTAATAGAAGCTATCGCGTTCATGATAGGCATAGCAGACACGACGAGCATGCTCAAGTTCTCAATGAACTTATCTCGTTCTTTACCTAGACCAAATGTTGATAACGACTTCTGGTCAGAAAGGGGGCGCTCCTTTACAGGGGTCTGCTTCACAGGCTCAGACACAACGGGAGCTTTTGAGAGAACTTCCGTTTTTGGTTTTTTTAGAAGAACCGCATCTTCCTCTCCTTTTTTGCTTGTTGGAACAGGTTCTGTTTTTTCTTTTTTGTTATTTTTTTTTAAAAAAGTTGGCATGGGTTATTTCTTTTGCTTGGTCTTCTTTTTGGTGTTGGTGTCCGTCTCTTTTTCTTCTTTTTTGTGAACTGTTTTCTTATCACCATGAACTGTAGCAACATCATCCGCAACGAACAATCTGTCTGGTGGTGGAGCAATACGAATAAGCTCCTCTACAGTCGTAAGACCGCTTCTTACTTTCTCGAGACCATCTTCGAATACAGAAAGTGACCCTTCGCTTCGTGCCATGTCCCATATCTCCTTAGAAGAAGGGCGCTTCACGATGAGCTCTTGAAGTGTTGGGGTTATCTTGATCACTTCATAGATAGAAGTACGCCCCTTATACCCAGTGAAGCCACACGCTTCACACTTCTTTCCTTCATAGAGAGTGATAGTCTTCCCTTGGAAATATTTAGCGACAGGTTTCAGTTGTGGAGTATCGAAGTCAGAAGGAGTCTTGGTAACACTCATCTTACAATGATCACAGATACGACGAACAAGGCGCTGTGCCACGATAATGTTCATAGTAGACGAAAGAAGGAATGGCTCGATACCCATATCAAGAAGACGTGGTATCGCTGTCGCAGCATCGTTAGCGTGGAAGGTAGAAAGAAGCATATGCCCGGTGAGTGCGGCATTCACTGAGATCTCTGCGGTTTCGAGGTCACGAATCTCACCCACGAGAATAATGTCAGGGTCTTGTCGCACGATAGCACGAAGCCCACGAGCAAACGTGAGTCCTGTTGCTTGTGTTACTTGTATCTGGTTAAGTCCTTGCACTTTATATTCTACAGGATCTTCGATAGTAGTGATGTTGGTGTCAGGAGTGTTGAGCATCTTAAGAAGCGAGTAGAGTGTGGTTGTCTTTCCAGAACCCGTTGGGCCAACCACGAGAATCATTCCGAACGGTTTCTCTGATGCTTCTCTTAGAAGTTCTTGGTTACGCGCAGTAAGACCAAGATCGTTGAAGGTAAGACCTTGTACATATGACCCAAGCACACGGAGTACCACCTTCTCCCCTTCCACAATAGGCACGATGGAGGTACGCATGTCTACCGAAATACCTCTCTTGCTATCATAATGAAGCGACCCGTCCTGTGCAGCATAGTGCTCGTCGATACGGAGTGCACTCTTCACTTTTATTCTATTGATAACATTTTCATAATACTCTTTTGGCAGTCTTCCTGCTTCGTGGAGCACACCGTCAACACGAAAACGTATCACCACCACCTTTGCTTGTGGTTCGAAGTGGATATCTGACGCTTTATAGGTAAGAGCGTCATCGAAAATTTCTTCCAAAATTTCAGGCGCAACGCGTTCGCTTTCTTCAATGATTTTAGAAAATCTTGTATCAAGTGGTTTTTCATAGTAGACGAACACACTTGTAATATCTTCAGGAAGAGAGTAAGCAATCTTGATAGTTTTTCCTTGGAAAAGTCCCTTCATTTCTTTTTCCAAACCTTCAGCTTTCGGGTTATCTGTGGTTATCACAACCTCTTTTTCATCATCCTCGCTAAAGAGCACCACATGGAGTCGCTTCGCAACTTCTTCGTCTATCTTTCTTACTTGTTCTGCAGATATTGGTGTGGAGTTTAAGTCTGCGTAGGGAACACCATATGATTCTGCAACCGCCTGACCGATAATATCCCCATTAACAACACCATCTCGAAGAAGCGCATCGACGAAACTTACTTCGCTTTTTTGCGCTAATGCTTCTGCTTTGTCAGCATCTTCTTGGCTTATGTAATTACCGTTTATGAGTAATTCTTTTATGTTGTTAATGTCAATGTTCATAGTATGTATCTATAGGATATCACGAAGATCGAATAGTTTTCTTCACACTTTCAACAATTTCAGAAATTGGTGAGTTTGATTTTACGAAAAAGGCAGTTGCTCCTAAGTCGAACACCTTCTTCTTGTCTTCCTCTTGGTTTAAGTTGGTCATCACAATCACAGGGGCTTTTATTTTTTTATCTCTCACTGTTTCTAAAATTTTGAAACCATCAAGACCTGGAATAATGAGATCAGTAAGCACAAGATCGAACTTATCTTTTTCTAAAAAAGCCACCCCGTCTCCACCGTTGTCTGTGGTTACCACTTCGAAGTCTTCATGGGTAAGTTTAAGCTCAAGCGCATGGGCTAAAGGTTTTTCATCTTCGATGATAAGTATTCTTTTCTTTGTCGTTTCTTTCATGAGAATAAACACGCTCCTTGTAGTAAGCTTCCTCTAGTGTATACTACTCCTTTTAAAAACTCTATAGTATAGAGAGAACCGCAAGCGTGTAAGACATCACCGCGACTGTCGTTACATAGTACCCTGAGGTAACAAGGAACAATGACTGATTCTTTTTGTCATAATGAACACCGTCCACTGTATAGAGCATATCAACGAAACGACTTGAGACAATAAATCCGAATGCAAGTAGTGTTCCGAGAGTCACTGCAGTCTTAACATCTTTCACCGAAAGGAGGGTGAACACTACCGAAAGCGTGAGCGCGATACACAAGTGAGCAATGAAAGAATACACATTAGTCTGAGCAATGTATATACGAGACCGCACAGGAAGTGTCTCTTTTGTAACACCCTTCCCTTTCAGCCAAAGATTCATACAGATGTAGGGCGAATACCACACAAACCCCACCAAGAACCCTGCACACGTTGCAATGAAAATAGAAAAATATGAAAGCATATAGGTAGGAGTATACCCTGCTTCTTATCGTTTTGAGAATAGTGATTATTTACTATTGAGAGCTCTCACAAGATTCTGATAGTATTCCAAATCAAGATTTCCAGGAGAACCCAAAGATTTCTTTGAGAGAATATTCTCTTCTAAATTGAATTCTTCTATCTTATCTAATGTCTGCCCGACTTGTATGTAGGCATCCCTAAAAGAAATACCTTCTTTTTCTACCATCTCATTTGCAACATCTGCAGCGAAAATATCTTTCTTGATAGACTTCTTAACCGCATCACTATCAACAGTCATATCCTTCAAAAACTGATCAACAACAAGAAGAGAATTATAGGTAATCTGCAAACTTTCAATAAGAGGTTTTTTTATCAATTGCAAATCCCTATTATATCCAGAGATAACACCTTTTGGAATATTTTTTATAAGTAACTGATGAGAAAAAATAACTGATGCATTTCCTCGAAGAAGCTCCATGGAATCGAGGTTCTTCTTTTGAGGCATAATACTCGAGCCAGTAGTTACCGCATCAGAAACTTTAACAAAGCCGGTTTCTCTTGCAGTGAAAAACAACATGTCTGTTGCAAAACGAGATAGGGTGAGCATTATTTGCGCGAGAGCCTCAAGAGTGAGTGACTCGAACTTTCCCCTACTTGCCTGTGCAAACAAACTGTTAACTATGTTTTTAGTAAAGCCAAGTTCTCGCTTAGTGCTATCTCTATCAAGAGGAAGTGACACACCGAACCCCGCCGCTGTCCCTAATGGATTTTGATTGTTAAGCGCTATTGCAGTACGCACCACCTCATGGTCGTTAATCAACCCCTCAACAAAAGAGAGACCCCAGTGGCCGAAGCTTGAAAGCATTGCCTGTTGTGTATGTGTATAACCAGGAAGAGGGACATTCTTGTTGCGCTCAACGAAGTCAAGAAAAGAAGTCATGACTTGAACATTCAC
>CAZCQX010000051.1:0-4889 GCA_964500955.1 uncultured Candidatus Saccharibacteria bacterium
TCGAGATTCTACTTCGAGCGAAGCGAGGTAGAATCGTGACCGATTCCCCGTGAGATCACATCAACAAAAAACACAGGTTCTTCCTGTGTTTTTTGTTGACTGTGGCTAAAAGAAGTAAGTGACCTGCGTCACTTACGGGGGAATCGAATGCGGGTCGGAAATCTGCTTCGAGCAAAGCGAGGCAGATTTGTGACCGATTCCCCCGTAAAAAACTAAGCCACGGCTTCGTCTTCTGTTTCTTTTATTTCGGACACCCCTACATCTTCTCGATGCTTATTGACATCAATAAAACCACCGATAAGTCTTCAAATCGTACTCACCGTTTCTATTCACCCCCATCACCCTGTCCTCAGGGTTGTCATAGAGATTTCCAAGTCCTGAAAAATTATACTCACCATTACTAATTCTGTTGCCTTTATCATCAAACACTGCTGGACGCTTAGGTGTTCCCTTATTTTTAAAAGGTGGTTTTAAAAACTCTTCCATATTTTCTTTAGACATACTGTATAAATTAAAATTTGAACTCTTATATTGATACAGTGTATCACTGAATTAAAGCTCAAGAAAAAGTTTTCTTCCTTACTTTTTCTTGAGCTGTTTTATCACTTTACTCTTAAGTGAAAGATAGGAGTATTTTGTAAGTCAAGAGGACAAATTTTGATTCGTTTCGTGATAAAATATTCTTATATGAAAAAACTATTCCGTGAGTATACATTTACATGGCAAGAAGTAAGCATCTTCAAAATAAGTCTGGTATCTTTTGGTATCTCTGTCGGAGCAATTTGGCACTCTTTTTGGTTAGAGTACATATATATAATGTTACTCATCACCCTCCTTACGGGTGTGTATATAAGTTATAAACTACTCAAATAAATGGTGGAATCTTTAGATTATTTTTTTACTCTCGTTGATCAATATGGGTCTTTGTCATATTTCGCAGTATTTTTACTCTGCTTTATTGAAACGCTTGCTTTTGTGGGGACTCTTCTGCCTGGTGGTTTTTTGGTAATAGCTGTAGGATTTTTTACCATATATACACAACTTAATATTTGGTATCTTATCATCGTCGCTACACTTGGAGCTTTTCTTGGTGACTTGTTTAGTTATTATCTAGGAACAAAAGGGACGCATTGGTTTAAGCATGAAAATAAATTACTCAAGTTATCCCATCTTGAGAAAGCGCAAATCTTTTTCAAAAAACACGGAAATAAAAGTGTGTTCTTAGGAAGGTTCATTGGTATCATCAAACCAATAATTCCATTTGTCGCAGGGTTATCAAAAATGGACATTAAAAAGTTTATCTTCTGGAACCTACTCAGCTGTATTCTTTGGTCTGCTTCACATCTTTATATTGGGTACTATTTAGGTGGTTCTTTTCAAGATATTGGTAAATCTAAAAAAATGGAGGCGTTCCTCGTTATTATTCCCATCATTATCGTCATTGTTTGGATCATCACAGAATATCGCGAAAGAATACTGAGGTTGCTACGAGATTTTTAATAACGAAAGACTTTTTTTGCAAAAAATTTATACACAAAATCTACAATAAATATAGACATAGCGATAAGAGCAAATACTAGCACAAGATTCCCTGGTACTGCTGTTGTTGATAATAGAAAGTTGCCAATACCAGAATACACACTCGCAAGTAAGACAATTACTTCTATGGTAATCGCTCCTATAACAAAGATGTTTGAGAATGGGTTAAAAGAAAAAATAGAGTCATAGTTTTTTCTCACATTGAGAGCGTTATACCATATGAACATCGAGAACAGAAGTATTGTGCCAGTTCTGGCGATTTCCAGATTAGAAACTTTGTATAACAGACTAAACATCAGCAAGCATACACTACCGATAAATAATCCATACACACCTATCTTCAACACATCGTATGTATTTAAAATTTTTCCACCTATGTATCTTTTGTACGTATATTTTTTAAACACACTTTCGCCCTCTTCAGTTGCTATCGCTACATCCAAAAACCCAGCAGTTACAAAGTTAAGCCACAATATTTGAATAGCTAAAAATGGTAACGGCAAAGAAAATAACGTAGAACCAAGTATTGCTATTACAAGAGCAAAAGCGGAAGTCATCAAAAATATAATAGTCTTTCGTATGTTCTCAGAGATAGTTCTTGCCTCAAAAATAGCAAGAACGATATCAGAAAAGTCATCATCAACCAAGACTAAATCGGACGCTTCCTTTGCTACCTCGGTACCAGTCTTTCCCATAGAAATACCTATATTTGCAAGTGAGAGTGCCGGCGCATCGTTAACACCATCTCCTGTCATCGCAACGACCTCTCCCTGTTCTTGTAGAGCTTTGATGATTCTTTCTTTATGGAGTGGGCTTGCACGCGCGATCACTTTTATATCTTTTATGATTTTTTCTAGCTCAAGATCATTGAGATCATCTAATTCTCTACCAAGGATAACCTTATCATTTTTATGAGCTATAATACCAACTTCTTTTGCGACATGGGTAGCTGTGAGTATATTGTCCCCTGTAATCATTACCACAGAGATATCTGCATTTTTGCAATCAAGGATAGACCCTTTTGCTTGTTCGCGTAGCTTATCTTCAAACACGATAACACCCGAAAGAGTGATATTCTCTAAAGAAAACTCTTCACTGTCTTGTGAATGCTTATACCCAAAGGCTACAACCCTATACCCGTTACTGACATATTCATGAATATCAGCATCCTTGACCCCCATAACCTCTGGCGCACCCTTGTATACCTGAACATAGGTATTGTTAATCTTTAACTCTTTAGCATTAAACTTTGCTTCACTGGTAAATGGCATTTCTTTAACCACTTCATACATAAATGTTTGCTGTAAGTAACTTTCTAAAGAAAGTTCTAAAATATCACCGACCTTGTTTCCATTTATTACTTTTATATCAATACTATGATAAAGATATGTGAGAGCCTCGTCTCTGCTGAGGTTGTGCTGAAACACATGAATGTCTTTCACAACAAGATTGCCGTAGGTAAGTGTACCTGTTTTATCGGTGCAAACAGTTGACACCGAGGCGAGCGTTGACCCTGATTGTAGATTTCTAAGAAGCGCCCTTGCTTTAGAAATATGGAGAGCACCCAAAGAAAGGACTACCGTGAGCACAACGGGAAGTCCTTCAGGAATCACAGCGACACCTAGAGCAACCGCTGTTTTGAGTGTTTCAAATAGGTGAACTCCATTCAAAACAGAAATAATGACGAATATGCTGGCAACAATAAAAAGTAAGACAATAAGTTCTATAGAAAACGCGCGTATCTTCTTTTCGAGCTCTGTTTTTTTATCTGCATTTTCAGAAATATCTTGTGCAATCTGACCGATGGACGTTTGTAGTCCTATTTTTGTTACTTTGATAAAACAAGAACCAGAAACAACAATAGTACTTTTATACACAGCATCGTCTTTTACTTTACTAACAGGTACCGATTCTCCAGTCATTTGGCTTTCATTGATGGTGACTTCATGAGATTCAATAATCAACGCGTCTGCTGGGATGATATCTCCTGATTCTACGTATACAATATCATCAATGGTTACTTCATTTGTTCTTATGTGAAAGAGTTGACCCTCTCGTATCACTTTTGCTTTTTGATTACTTAACTTTTTCAATGCTTTAATTGCGTTACCAGCTTTGTGCTCTTGATACGTGCCAACAATTGCATTCACCACCAATATTAAAACAATAACAACAGCGTCTGTTATGTTATTTGTAAAAAAGGAAACACCAGCAACAATAAGGAGTATATAAATAAAAGGGCTAAGAAATTGTTTTAGAAATAGTCGAGTGATACCGCCACTATCTTTTTCTGGGATACTGTTTTCACCATACGTTTCTACATTTTCTTTTGCTTCTTCTTGTGTTAAGCCTTGGTATGTTGCTTGTGTGTACATTGTACAATTGTAACATCACATTTGAACTATTTTTTATAATTTATTACCAAACTTTGAAAATAGGTGAGTAGACTTACACCTTCGATAATAATAATTTCCAAATATTTTGTTTCTACCTCCCCTGCCACTCTTTCTCCTGACGCACAAGAACCTGTGCTGGCACATGATGTTCTGCAAGTATCATACTGACGACTCTTTCCATACGCATACTCTGGGAACCTTTCACATACACAACATCTCCTGGCTCTAGTATCTTCACGAGTTCCTTCCCCGCCTCAATAGCAGAGTCACACTCCATGATATTCTGATCAAGCATCTTCTCATCAAGCGCACCTTCTGCGGTTCTTCGTGAGCGAATACCTACCACAAAGAGTCTGTGTGCAACTTTCGCTGCTATCTTTCCAATCTTATAATGCTCATCACTTGTATACTCTCCAAGCTCAAGCATATCTCCGAGCACTGCTATCTTCCGACCTTGGGTGTCTATTTCTCCAAGAGTCTTGAGACCGTGCTCGGTTGCTTTCGGAGAAGCGTTATACGTATCATCAATAATCACTGAGTGATTCATCCCTTGGAGTAACCGCATACGCCCTTTAGGCTTGTGGTCGTCGTGGAGCGCCTGTACCGCATCCGTAAGAGGCACATCAAGTTCTCGCGCAATGAGGAGCGCTGGGAGCGACGCGTACACAGGGGACTTCCCCACCACTTCTGGAAGTACAAGGTGGACCTTTTCGCCAAGCACAGTGACATCCGTCTCTGTACCTGAGAGAGGTTTGCCATAAAGTCTCACTCCTTCGGCGTGAGCATCTCCTTGTTCATGAATACCCACACTAAGAGTTCTCGCTTTCGTGTGCTCTACGAGACGGACACCGTCATGATCATCCTTGTTATAAATAAAAAGACCATGAGACTTGAGAGCTTTTACAAGGTTTCCTTTCTCTTGCACCACTTGTTCTCTGTCTTTAAGAAATTCTA
>CAZCQX010000052.1:0-4849 GCA_964500955.1 uncultured Candidatus Saccharibacteria bacterium
AATTGAAACCGTCAATGCTACATACATAACACCACCACTTGCTGCCACAACAACCTTCTATCTAACCTGTAATACAAGCGTTACCCAAATTCCTTCACAAGGAATTCTGAGCAATGATTACAGAACCGCTGGTAAAAAGGCTACATTGGTCCCAAACCGTACTCTAAGAATAGATATACCAGTCTTGTCAGCAAGTCAGTATGCAGCTCTCAAACCATCCGCTCCACCCATTACAGCAAAATATAATGTCACATACAATGGTGGGTACGGAAGAGAGTCAAAGCCGATAACAAATCCTAACATGACTCGAGATCAGGCAGTTGCTCGTTGCTCAAGTGATGTTTCGAGTATAAATAGCTCCACTGCACTTAACTCAAAAAAACCAGACCCTGTTTGCACATGGGGAACAGAGCAAATATACCCTCTAAAGAATTCAACGGCAGTTACTGTCACTAATGAGTGTACGATGACATCCGTTAACTGGCCGAACTGCCAAGGTGTTGGAGAGTCTCACTCCGTTGGCGTTGCGGGAGTAGGTGTTTCCGACATGTCATCTTTTCCTTCAGGATGTACTAGCTCTACTACTTACAGTCCAACAACGGGAGAACGATGTGTCGCTACGAATAATCAAGTAAGTAACGGTACTGCATCGACACCTCAATACCAAGCTCCATCAGCTCAAAATGTGGCACAAAATACCACCCCTTCCACCACCAAAAAACCCTACCGTCAGTTCTACGGCTCCCTCATCCAACAGTCTCGTCGTAGTGTTACCCGAGAAGAAGCAGTACGACTCTGTAACACCAGAATCTCAGCTACCCAAAGCAGAAAAGATAGAGGACTCAAGAAGTACACAGATGTTACTAAGATAAAATGTACATGGGGAGACGAGCAGATCTACCCAGCCACAAGCGCGGTATCCACTGCAACATCAGTAACACCACAAGTACTCGGTATCTCCACCTCATCCCTCTGTCTCGACGCTCCTCGTAACATGCACAGGGGACACAATGAACCAAGAGAAGTCCTCAGACTCCAATCCTTCCTTGCAGAGAAAGGATTCCTAGAAGAAGACAACGTCACCGGATTCTACGGAGACAAGACCATAGAAGCGGTCAAAGACTACCAAGCATCCGTAGGACTTCCTGTAACTGGTATGACCTACTCTCTTACTAGAGAAGCAATGCGAATGGAGAGTTGTCGATAATAACACTAGATTCAAGCGTATAGCGCACAGCGTGTAGAAGACACAAGGACCCCGCGAAGCCTTCGGCTTCGCGGGGTCCTGTCTTTGTGTTCGAGCATGCTGTTTTGCTAAAAGCTAAAAGCTAAAAGCTAAAAGCTAAAAGCTCTCCCTCCGACTTATCCCCACTGTTTTCTGTGACTCTTTTGTTAAGAGGGGGTATACTTGACACCATATACTATAGTATGAAAAAAATTCTTATATCATCTTTATTAGCATCAGCTTCCGTAGTTTTCTTTAGCTTAACAACAGTTAATGCAGCTGTTACTGGAGACAAAGTAAGACAAATGGTTCCTCAGGGTGTTCTCTTTTCTGCAACAGCAACTAGTCCAACATCTACATCGTCATATGCTGATAGAGCGAGAAGTGTTGCAGGTGTTGTTGAGAAGACAACGTACCAACAGTATTACGGATCAGCGGTTCAGCAGTCTCGCTCTAGAGTTACCGAAGAGGAGGCGCTCAAACTCTGCAATGCAAGAGTCTCTCTTATTAAAGAAAAATCTGCAAAAGGACTTAAGTCGTATTCAGATGTTTCTAAGGTTAAGTGTGTGTGGGGAACTAAACAGATTTATCCTCCGGTTGTTTCTAAAGCTTCTAAGAAGGGTGCACCACAAGTGCTCGGGGCTTCTACTTCCAATATTCCTTGTATTGACGGACCTCGCAACATGCACCGTGCGAACGAAGAACGAATTGCGCGCAGGGTTCAGTCTTTCTTAGTACAGAAAGGTTTTCTTGATGAGGCAGACGTTGTCTCAGGAGGTGCTTATGGAGAAAAAACTATCACAGCAATAAAAGCATACCAATCTTCCGTAGGGGTTCCTGCAACCGGTGAACTCTTCGATATTGCTCACGATGTAATGCCTTTAGGTGGATGCCGATAACCTCTCTTTAACTAAACTCTATTTCTGTTACGAAACATAAAACATCGCGGAAGCGGTGTTTTATGTCACGTTACGACCTCTCTCTGCTAGAGTGTTGGACGTGTGTCTACATAGGTCTTGCCTATGTAGACCAAAATACTAACAAAGTTGGTGGTACTGGATTTCTTTTTGTGTGTAATAGTCCCTATCTACTTCAAAAAAAATTGCTATACTTTTGTATATATGAAGTTTTTTAGTAGTGTGGTGTGCATTTATTCTTTACTGTTTTTTATAAGTGGCTATGCACACGCGCATGCTTCTACATGTGTTGATCTTGCTAGCAATGTCTCTCGTTACCAAGAGAACAAAAACGTGCTCGCACTCCAAAACTTTCTTTTAGAAAAAGGATACCTCAAAGCAAAACCTAACAGCTATTTTGGGGGAGGGACATTTTCTGCACTCAAAGCATACCAAAAAGCAAACAACATCACTCAGACTGGTACCGCAGGTCCTCTTACAAGGACGTTGATTAAAAAAGAATCTTGCGCCGGCTCGTCTACTGTATCTACCGCACCACCTACAACCACTACCCAAGTAACCACCCAAGCAACAACCTCAAAGCCAGCAACTGTAGCTACTCCTACGCCATCCAATCAAGTACCTGCAAAGGTTCTTACTAAAAACGAGCAGAGAATGAACGATGGAGAAATAATCCTTAAGGCGCTCTATAGTTACTTCAACGGTTCACGAGGTGTGTGGCCTGTGGCCTCTGCTTCATCCTCGGTGGAGTTGTGTGTTGCTCCGAAGATTACCCAGATGGCAGTGATGACCATGGCGACAGACACTGCGATGACAGTGAAGACTCCTGACTCACCATGTGCCTCATATGTTGATATTTCATACCTTATCCCACAGTACGCTATAAGTATCCCTCGCGACCCAACCCTTGCAACATCAAGTGTTCTCACAGGATACACTATCACCCGTGGTCTCTATGGAGATATTACTATTTCACCGAAAGTGACGGATAATAAAGAGATTGTAAGAGTTAGGTGTAATTTTACCCTCGGGTGTAGTTATGTTAAAAGGATGACTCAGGAAGAATACGCTGTACCGTCCCTCACCTCCATCAACCAGACCTTTCTTCTAAAAGATGCAACTCACAAAAATGCTCTTACTATTACTGGAGAAAATTTCACCACATCAAACACCGTCCTCCTTCAGTCGAAGGTGACACAGCGTAGCTACACCCTAGGAACGTTTCCCTCTACAAATAAAACTACTATCACCCTTCCTGCTACCACCACAACAGACGTGGTTAGTTGTGGTGATACTTGTAGACAAAAGTTACCCCTTGGAGACTATTCTGTGTGGGTAAGAAATGAAGGAGGGGAGAGTAACCTGAAGTACCTTACTATTAAAGGTTTTACTTCTGCTACCATTTCCTCACACGCAGACACAACTGTGCCTGCGAGCACCACTAATGTAAAAGTCGCCACAATCTCTCTTAGTACTTCTATTCCAGTAACTATCACCTCGCTCACCCTCCTTGCGTCATCAACCTCCGCTAATCTTCCTGCAAAAATAACTAATTTTAAAGCAAAAGATAACCTCGGCGGTACCACCATTTCCGCCAGTGGACTTACTTTTTCTCTTGGAAATACCGCATTGGCAGAAAACAACTCAAGATTTTATGATATCTATGTCGATACGAAAGACGTACTTACTCATGAAACAGGTCTTGTGACCTACGGAGGGTCGTTTCTTGTAAAAGACACTCTCACAGGAGGGGAAATAACTCTTCCTATTAAGGAATTTTCGTTCTCGGTGTCTCCATAATGCATGAAATCTTTTTCTGATCGTGTCATAGAGGCAGTACTTACCATTCCAGAAGGGAAGGTGACCACCTATGGCAGACTTGCTCGTGCGTGTGGCGGTGGAGCCATGGCATCACAGTCAATTACTACTATTTTGGCAAAAGCGGTGAAAGAAAAAGGGGTAGATATACCTTTTCATCGTATTGTCTACGCAGACGGACATGTCTGGTTAGATGACAAGCATAAGCAAAAACGCCTAAACCTTTACAAAAAAGAGGGAATAGAACTCGACAAGAATGACAGAATCGTTAATTTCAATGAAAAAGTTTTTGATTTTGAGTAAGGCTATTTATTATAGTTATGGTGATATGCTACTATTGACTTGTACAATTGCGTTGTATAAAATATATGTACTATGATAAAAACAATTGACTCTTCAGATTTAAGGGCTAATTTAAAAGATGCAATGACACACGTGAAATCTTCAAAGAAGCCTCTTATTATTAAACAGCGAAATATTCCTACAGCAGTATTGATCGGCATTGATGAATTTGAAGATTATTTATCTTCAAAAGATAAGGAGTTTCTTAAGAGTATTACAAAAGCTCGTGGTGAATATGCAAAGGGTGAAGTTTTTGATATGGCTGATATTTTCGCAGATATTGTATAAATATTTTTTTTGGCATGGCTTATAAAATCACTTTTACAAAGCAGGCTGCGGATGATATAGGGAAACTCGATACTATTGTTAAAAAGCAACTCAAAAAGAAGTTTCTTTATTTTTCACAACTCGATGATATCAAAGCCGTTGCTAAGAAACTTCATGATTTCGACAGTGGTGAGTATCGTTTAAGGGTTGGGAATTATCGTATTATTTTTGACCTTGATAAACATACACTTGTGATTTTGCGTATTGTACACAGAAAAGA
>CAZCQX010000053.1:0-4841 GCA_964500955.1 uncultured Candidatus Saccharibacteria bacterium
CTTGCTCGCCACCCAGAGACGATCCACTTCTCGGCAACTTCGTATGATACCGCCATAAACGTTGCACCATACATGGTGTCAGCGCGTGTCGTAAAAACAGTAAGCTTATCTTGGTACTGAAAATCAACAAGAGGAAAATCAACTTCCCCACCTTCACTCTTTCCTATCCAGTTGCGTTGAAGTTCTTTTATGTGTGGCTCCCAATCAAGCTTGTCGAGATCAGCGAGCAATCTATCAGCATACTCCGTGATACGAATAGTCCACTGACGAATAGGTTTTTTTTCCACCTCACTTCCACAACGCTCACAGAGACCGTTTTCCAAGTCTTCATTTGCAAGTCCAGTCTTACACGATGGACACCAGTTGATGGGATCATAACTCTCGTATGCAAGACCTTTCTTATACATCTGCTTCCACATCCACTGAGTCCACTTATAGAATTTTGGGTCGGTTGTATTGATTTCGCGTTCCCAGTCATAGTTAAGTCCGAGCATCTTCAACTGCTCTTTGTAACGAGCAACATTCTTCGCGGTGGAAACATTTGGGTTCACTTTGTTCTTAAGTGCGTACTGTTCAGCAGGAAGTCCGAATGCATCGAACCCCATAGGATGAAGCACGTCGTACCCTTGCATCCTTTTCATACGGCTGTAGACATCGGTGGCGATGTACCCCTTAGGGTGGCCAACATGGAGACCTTCACCTGAAGGATAGGGAAACATGTCGAGAATATAGAATTTCTTATCGCTTCCTTCTGTAGTCCTATGAAGAGAAATCTCTTCCCATTTCTTCTGCCACTTCTTTTCTATGTCATTGTGATTATATGATGCCATAATAATAGTGTATCTCTACATGTAGTATTAAAAGTTATTTTCTCTACTATAACAGAAGTATCAAAGATGGGGAAGGGTGTGGGGTCATTGTGTACCAGTGGTATACAAAAACGCGCGAAGCCTTCGGCTTCGCGCGTGTTGTAGAGACCATCTCGCCCCCCTACACTCTCTAACGTGGGTAATACATTGTCTTATTGATCACACGCTTGTAACATGTGCGCTCTGCTTTATGATTCCAGAATGGAGACTGGTCTCCTTCGTAGTAATAATTAGTTGCAGAATAGTAAGAATCAGACACTGAAAGTCCAACCATGTCAGTTGCGATAGGTTTCGTCTCATAGACCTGCTGGCCACGCGCATTCACTTCTCTAACAGTAGAAAATGTGGCACAAAGTTCGAACACTCCATTTTCAACCATTTCTTTTTTGTTCGTAACGTAATTCATCTTAAAGGTTGGCTGTGAGACAACCTTATATTCATACACCTCCTTGGTAAGAGGATCTGTCGGAACCATATAACCACCGAAAGCATTCTCCAATTCAGAGAGAGATCCAGGAAGTTTCTCAGTGGTTTGGAAATGGTTAAGCACTTCCTGTTGAATACGAGAAATATCTGAGAGTCTTGTGCTGTCGAACTTTCGAGCTCGCATCTCACTTGGTGTTCCTATAACCATAATACTCCACACAACAGAAGCTACCACAACCGCACTCGCAATAAGACCGAGCATAAGCGGAATGAACGTCTTCTTAGAATAGTCTCTTCTGAGAGAATAAAAATAATACCCAAAGAGTGCAAACGCAACCAAAAATACTGACACCGCCTTAAGACCGAACTTAACGGTAAGCTCACCACCAAGATAGGTATACACAACGGCAACCAATGTTCCTATAAGACTAAGGATGGTGACAAAAAGTGCACAATAAATAAGCACCTTACGCGCCCACATATCCTGCTTATAGATAAACTTCTTTATGTCACGAGATGTATACCATGACAAAAGAAGGTACACAGGGAACATCACCACTAGCGATGCAATAGCGAAACGAACATCGCTTGATGTTACATCTGTGTAGGAATAAGAAAGGACATCGAAAAATTTCCTATCGATAGCCGAGAACACAACCTGTAGAAAATTAGTAACACTTAGTACAAGAGAGATTCCTATACCTAGGTACATAAAAACGTCTAGTGCTTTTGTTTTCATATCATTATGAGTACGAGAAGAGTTTGATAAGGTGAACGAATAAATAAAACGACCGACACCAACAGCAACCAAAAGAAACGAAAGAGCAACTAATGTTAATACTGTTACTAGCATGCTTTTATTGTACCATTTTTGTGCTATAGTGGAATACATCATGAATTCCACTCCTCTTAACAATATAGAACGGCTTGCGCTTTCGGTAACTCGTGGTGTTGGGTCTATTTGGTCAGTGCTTGTTCATACGCTTCTTTTTGTCGGGGCTTTCACCCTTGTCCTTTTCGGGATTCCCTTTGACAGAGTACTCCTTGTGCTCACCACCATTGTCTCCCTTGAAGCTATTTATCTTTCTATATTCATTCAAATGAGTGTCAATTTTCAGGCCAGGGCTCTCGCAAGTGTAGAAAAAGAAATTGATGAAATCGCGGAAGATGTCGAAGGTATCGCAGAGGACGTAGAGGAAATCCAAGAAGACGTGGAAGAAATCGCCGAGGATGTGGAAGATATTCAAGAAAACGTGGAAGACATCCAAGAAGACGTGGAAGGTATCAATAAGGACATCGATGAAATCCAAGAGGATGTGGAGGAAATCTCTCAGGACGTGGAGGAAATCAACAAAGATATCGACGAGATCCAGGAAGACGTAGAAGAAATCCAAAAAGAAGACGCCGAAACAAAGAAATAATATATCAATAAAAAACGACTCACATGAGTCGTTGTTTTTTTAAGACGATGAAGCTGTATTCTTTTTATTCAAAAATATGAAGCACCCAGTTGATGACAGAGAGAACTACTGAAAAATATATCGCCAAAAGGAGATTCGGTATCGCAAACTCAGGTACCAGTCTATCTGCAAGGAGAATCATGAGTCCGTTGATCACAAAAGAAAAGAGTCCAAGACTGAGTAGGTTAATCGGTATCGAGATAAGCATAAACACCGGCTTGATTGTGTGGTTGATAACAGCGAGCACCAAAGAAGTAAGAAGAGCTACCCACGCTGTGCCAAATGCTTGTGTAAGCGTTGCAAAGATAAGAGGAACTCCAACACCGGTTACGTAGCTTGCTATAAGGATTCCTATTGTGCGTATAATAATATAGTTCATATGCTAAAGAGTTATACAGTAAGAAGATCACACATATGCTTAAGTTCTTCCTCGGTTGCTTTATAGACTTTTGTCTTATCTAGGTCGTCAGGAGTATTGGTAGGAATGAGGTGTATGTGTGCATGAGGCACCGCATACCCTTCTACAATAACACAGACACGCTCACAATCCGTCTTCGCCTTAATCACTTGTGCGATGTACCGTGTGCGATGCATCACCTTATCAAAGAGAGCTTCCCCAAGATCGAACAGATAGTCGACCTCTTGTTTTGGAATCACAAGCGTGTGACCTTTTTGCATTGGGTTGATGTCAAGAATTGCACAGACATACTCGTCTTCGTAGATTTTATAGCCTGGAATCTCACCAGAAATGATTTTAGAAAAGATGCTTGCCATATACTACAAGCATAGCAGATTTTTAGGTTTACATTAAATTTTTAGAAATGTTTTTCTGTGGAGAGGTGTTACTCCCTGCTCTTTGAGTGCTTTGTAGTGAGCGCTCGTTCCGTAGCCAACATGAGACTCAAATCCGTACCCAGGGAACCTCTCTGCTTCTTCTCTCATGAAAGTATCCCTGTACTCTTTTGCAAAAATAGATGCGAGGGAGATCTCTACTATTTTTTCATCACCGCGTATGATGGTTTGTTGTGAAAATTTCTCATTAACATGCAACCCTCCATCGAGAAACACGAAAGAGTCTTCACTGACACCTTTTTTATGAAGAGTGTTAAGTGCGTAGTCTATGGCAGACTGTATCGCAGGTACGATACCGTAGGTGTCGATATACTCTGCAGATGCAACACCTATAGCGTATATAATATCTTTTTTTTGTATAAAAGGTTCGACACCTACTACGATGGATTTTCTTTGTTTCTCTGTTAATTTTTTACTATCACGAAGGACGCCTTTTGGATACAAGTCAAGAACAGACACATCTTGTGCAAGTGCACACGCGCACACCACCACTGGTCCAGCGATCGGTCCTCTACCCACTTCATCGATACCGATTGAATACTTCATGGAGAAAAGTGTAGCACACTGTGAGCCTTTAGCTCTTAGCTATGAGCTACTAGCAGAACCCCGCGAAGCCTTCGGCTTCGCGGGGTTTGTGTTCTACTAACAGCTGAGAGCTAATGGCTACCATCTACTACACGCTATACACTGGCATGCTCTTTGAGTACCCTATTTCGCAAAAAGTTCCTGCAGTTCTTTCTGATGCTTTTTCATCACATCAAGCGCTGCGTACATATCTGGCTTGCCAGCTTTCTTTAATTCTTCGATTTCTTTTGCAATTGTTTCGAAAAGTTTAGGATTTTTATCGATAGCTTTTTCAAGCATCTCTACCTGCTCTTTCGGTAAATCTTTCGCGCCATGCTTGAGTGCTTGTTTAAGAAGAAACTCTTTTATCATACTTCAAAAAAAATTATCTTTATAGACTACTTTACAGCCTGTGCTGCATCTTTAATCGCCTTGTTGAATCCAGCGAGATCACGAACATTTTCTAATTGTTTTCCGTTCACAAAAAACGTTGGAGTTCCCTGAATACCAAGCTTCACACCCTCACGAAACTCAGCAAGAATCTTTTCTTCAAGTGCGGTGTTGTCATAATCAGCCAAGAACTTCTTCGTGTCGAGTCCGATAGTGGTTGCGTAGGTAAGGAAGTAATCTCGAGAATTCATTGCTCCAGACCATTCTTCTTGTTTACTAT
>CAZCQX010000054.1:0-4829 GCA_964500955.1 uncultured Candidatus Saccharibacteria bacterium
GGAGGAACAGGAGCTGGTGCGGCTCCTGTTGTTACATCAACTGCAAAGAACGAAGGCATCGTCACAGTGGGTGTAGTCACCACACCTTTCTTCTTCGAAGGTGCGTCACGCATGAAGTTAGCAGAACGTGGACTCGAGGAACTTGAAAAGGAGGTGGACGCTCTTATCGTTATCCCTAACGTCCGTCTCCTTTCTATTATCGACAAGAACACTTCAGTGAAGCAAGCGTTTGAGATGTGTGATGAGGTACTCCGCCAAGCAGTAGAAGGTATCGCTGATATTATTCGCACCGCAGGAACCATCAACCTCGACTTTGCTGACATTAAGAGAATTCTAAAAGACTCAGGAACAGCACTTATGGGTGTTGGACGTGGCACAGGAGACGACCGCGCCCGCGAAGCTGCAACCGCTGCAGTGAACTCCCCTCTTCTTGATGTTTCTATTCATGGTGCGAAGGGTGTACTCTTCGCTATCTATGGTGCAGAAGATCTTGGAATGCTTGAAGTACAAGAAGCGGCTAAGATTATCACTGAATCAGTAGACAAAGATGCGAAGATCATCTTCGGTATTGCAACTGACCCATCACTTAAGAAAGATGAGATCAAGGTAACCGTAATCGCAACAGGTTTTCCAAGCGCTTTTACAAGCAGATCACATGATTCATCTGAACACACCTACCACGAACCTGTGCGTCATGTAGAAAGACAAGAGCCTGTAAAGGCAGAAGCGAAGGTGGAAAAAACAGAGACCATTCGTGACACCATCATTGAGGCATCTGAAGAAAAAAGAATTGATCACGAGATGGCAGAAGGTGAGACAAGAATTGTAGAAGAAAAGAGAACCCCTCAAGCACAACCAACCACCAAGAAACCGATGTTTAAATTCGAAGACGATGATGAAGATGATGACTGGGAATCTCTTCCTCCATTCCTACGAAGAAAGAAATAGTAGCACGCATTCACAGAAAACAACATCTTAGAGGGTGTTGTTTTCTTATACCACAAAGACTCTCTTCTATAGTTCTGTGATACTTGCTAGGTTCATATCTAAAAGAATATGCGTTCTGTGCTATACTCCTTACGTAGTAATTTAAAACTTTTTACATTCATTTTAGAATCTATATGCTTTACGACCTTATTATCATCGGTGGAGGACCTGCAGGATCTTCAGCTGCCGTATATGCCGCCAGAAAACAACTCAAGACCCTTCTTATTGTAAAAGAATGGGGCGGGCAATCTATTGTGTCTGACGATATTCAGAACTGGATCGGAACCCCTCATATTAGTGGCGCAGATCTTGCTAAGAATCTACGGGCGCACGTCGAAGAGTATAAAGGTGATATCCTCACCATCGTCGAAGAAGACGTTACTGAGGTTTCAGGAGTAGATGGCAACTTCACCGTTACAACTAATAAAAACTCTCATACCTCAAAAACTATTCTCATTGCAACAGGTTCAGTAAGACGGAAGCTTGATGTTGCAGGAGCGGAGAGATTAGAGCATAAAGGTCTCACCTACTGCGCTTCATGTGATGGACCACTCTTTAGTGATACAGATGTTGTGGTAATAGGCGGAGGAAATGCAGGGTTCGAATCAGCAGCACAACTACTTGCCTACTGTAAAAGTGTCACCCTTCTCTCAAGAAGCGAGCCTCGCGCAGACGCGATCACCGTAGAGAAACTAACTAAGAATGAACACTTCACTCTTATCAAAAATGCAACACCGAAAGAAATCCATGGAGAAATTTTTGTAGATGGTATCACCTATACAAAGACCGACACGGGGGAAGAAGTTCGCCTCCCTGTGTCTGCGGTGTTCGTAGAAATAGGACAGATTCCTGCTACTTCGTTTGTAAAAGATATTGTGGAACTCAATGATACTTCTAACGTGGTCATCGACCCTCGCACCCAAGAAACCTCTGTGAAAGGAATCTGGTCAGCAGGAGACTGTACTGATGTACTCTACCATCAGAACAATATCGCAGCAGGAGATGCAGTAAGAGCACTCGAAGATATCTATCTTCACCTTCACGCATAACCTACAACTAACAGTCGATAGTGCCACAAAAAAGAGCGATGGCGTAGTCATCGCTCTTTTTTCTTGTATACATATATCACACGCAAATTTATAAAACAATATTTACAAAAAAATGTAAAGGTGTGTTATAGTGAGGATGCTTTATGAAAAAATACCTACACACACTCCTTCGTCTTTGGAAACTTCTTACACCTTTCCATAAGGATTTTTATATCCAACTTGCCTCCATTGTCACCCAACAGATTAGCGGTATTTTAATTACGTTCATCCTAGCAAAAATACTTGACTCTCTCGTGAGTAAAAACATCCCTACGCTTACTTGGATGCTTATCCTCTTCCCCGGTATTGCTATCATCAAAAATAGAATTAGTTACTATACAGACAAACACTCTCTTAAAAAAATCGAAGGGGCGATTCAACAATACCTTGAAGAATATTCTTTTAAGAAAATTTTTACTCTCAATGTTGCGCAGTATAGAGAAGATCACTCAGCAATCAAGCTACAAGTCATTAACCGTGGCGAAAATGCTATTGAGACAATAGTTTCGACCATTGTTCTCATGCTTTTACCAACTGTTCTACAGATTACATTTGTCATCGTAACTATATTCTTCTATTCGAAGACAATAGCACTCATTTCACTTGCGACCGTTATTACTATCATTGTATGGACAAATCGCTTCACCGCGTATCATAGACCTTTCATTAAAAAGAACATGGACAACTGGGATGCTCAAAGAAAAGTGAGAACTGAAGCATTCCAACATCTATCACTCATAAAACTCCTTGCGTCTGAAGGTGTTTACTTAAAAAAATATCTCACCAATCGAAATACACTTTTGAAACACCATATCTTTACATGGGACATGAATCTTGTTCATTTTTATAGAAGAGATGTATTGCTGATTATTAGTCGTACAACGTCTTTTATTTTTATTGTCATCTTCTACTTACAGTCACTTATTACATTAGGTGCGGTGTACGCACTGTGGTCGTGGATTAATGAAATTTATGGCAATGTACAAAGTATTGCGAAGACGCTACGTCAAATTCCTTTACGTTTCGTAGAACTTGAAAAATATTTAGAGATTATAGACAAACATTCGCTTTTTAACGAAGAAGGTAAAGAGCTTTTTACGCCAGGCGATATTGTTTTTGAAAATGTTTCTTTTATCTATCCGTACGGTAACAAAAATATCCTGAATAATTTTAACCTTACCATTCCACAAGGAAAAAAGGTTGCTTTCGTCGGCTATTCAGGATCTGGAAAATCTACCATTATAGGACTTTTACTCCGTATACATGACTGGAATGATGGCTCAATAACGATAGGAGGTACAAATCTACGCTCTATGAGTGCTGTAAGTTTACGTAAAAATATTGGCTATGTAGAACAACACGTAGACCTGTTTGATGACACTATTAAAGAAAATATTCTTATCGGCACACAAGAAAAAGACAGAAATAAACAAGAAAACAATCTCGAGGAAATCGCCCGCAAGGCTCGCATTGATCAATTCTATAATCGTCTTGGGGAAGAAAGGTTTGATACATTTATTGGGGAACGTGGTATCAAACTCTCAGGAGGAGAACGTCAACGCGTGGGTATTGCGCGAGCTATAATTAAAAATCCAGAAATACTTATCTTTGACGAAGCAACAGCCTCCCTTGATACAGAAAATGAAGCGAAAGTTATGGAAGCTATCGACGATGTCTCACAAGGTAAAACTACGATTATCATCGCTCACAGACTCTCCACAGTACTGAATGCTGACAAAATAATTGTTATGAATAAAGGAGAAATCGTTGGTGAAGGCACTCACGAAGAACTTATGCACAGCAACCAATTCTACAAGAGTCTTATTGCACACCAAATAAAAAAATAAGTGCTATACTAAGTAAAAGAGTTTGATGTAGTAGGAGATCTACCATGGTCACGATTGTTCATTTTTGTGAGAAACACGGAATAGTGCCTAAAGATACCCCTAACCAGATTTACTGCCCAATGTGTGGTAATTTACTTCACTACGGAAGTGAGACTGTCTTTAGGACGCTTTATCCAGAAGAAGAGCGCCAACACGAACAAGCAGTAGAGGTTGGTGTACCTCAAAGAGCGTAGCTCTTATTTTTTGGTCGCACACAGGTCATCTGTGTGCGACTTTTTGTACCACACACCACTTGGAAACAAGAAGCTATCCTGCTTAAAAATTGTGTTATTTTCTATGAAAAGAAGTATACTGTAGCCATGTTTTCCACCATTTACAAAAAAATAAAGAAAGTGGTAGGACCTGGTATTATTACCGGTGTTGCAGATGACGATCCTTCTGGTATCGCAACCTATGCACAGACTGGTATCTTTTTTGGATTCCAACAGCTTTGGCTTACTCTCTACACACTCCCTTTTATGATCGCAGTACAGGAGATGTGTGCACGTGTTGGAATGGTAACAGGAAAAGGCTTAGCGGGGGTTATTAAGAGTCATTATTCAAAAACAGTACTCTTCTTTGCGGTAACGCTTCTTGGGATTGCGAACATTGTTAATATTGGTGCAGATCTTGGAGCGATGAGTCAATCAATAAGCATGATCTCCCCTATCTCTTCCGGTGTTGCACTTATTGCTATCACTGTGTTCACTGTAGTTACCGCAACACTCATCCCCTACCCGCTCTATGCACGAATACTTAAGTACCTCGCTCTCACTGTCTTTTCATATGTTGTTGCTGCTTTTTTTGTAACCCATGACTGGAAACATATTTTCATCTCACTTGTGGTACCACATATAGAGTGGACACC
>CAZCQX010000055.1:0-4732 GCA_964500955.1 uncultured Candidatus Saccharibacteria bacterium
CCGATGAGCTCAAAGAAACGTGTTGCCTCTTCTTTGGTCTTTGCGGTAGTTACCACAGTCACCGCCATACCGAAGATATCCTTGAGTTCTTCATCTTTAATTTCTGGGAAAATGGTATGCTCCTTGATACCGAAAGTAATGTTTCCAATATTGTCTACTGAGGTACGATTCACTCCACGGAAGTCCTTAGTACGAGGAAGTGCCACGTTAAGAGTCTTGTCGAGGAAACCAAACATTCTATCTCCACGAAGTGTTACTGCTACACCAATCTTATCCCCTTCACGAGTCTTAAATGATGCCACTGATTTCTTCGCTTTACGAAGAGTGGCCTTCTGACCAGTAATCTTAGCAAGACGGTCGAGAACGAGATCATTTCGGTGACGATCCTTCTTCATGGCTGATCCTGTTGCTACAGAAATAACCACCTTAGTAAGACGAGGAGCGGCCATTACATTGGTATACCCAAACTCCTTAGAAAGCTGTTCAAATGCTTTCTTTTCAACTTCTTTTACACTAACAAATTTTGACATAACTTTTTGATAAGCACGATTAGCTGGGTCGAAAAGGTGATACCTTTTCTAAATCAGACGTTATACGTCGCTTATAATTATTTGATAATACAAGGAACACTCTACCACATTTTCTAGAAGATTGGAAGACACGACTTAAAAACCGTGCGTGCTCGTTTTGGCGGGAGACAAGTTAACGACAAGTCTCTGACTCAATCTTTATTCTGGTGAGTTCGTATAGAAATCCAGTACTTGGAAGTCCTGCAGATGTCTGATACGCCTTTAGTGCGGTTTTAGTCGTGTCTCCGTAGAACCCTGTCACTTCCCCTTCCATGAACCCTTTTTCCATCAAGAATGACTGAAGTAGGGACACGTCTTCCCCTTCTGCTCCGCGAGCAAGGTTACGCGTGAAAGAAAAACATTGAGTAGACACACCGAGTACGGAAGATGAAGGCAAGACTACCAACTTCACTATCTGACTATCGGCAAAAGAAGTACACACATTCGTACTATCACATGTTTTCACTTTAAAATAGTATGTTCCTGGGATAAAACCAAGTTCGTTTAATGTCCCTGTAACATCTCCTGTAAAAGGCCCCTTCTGGTTCCAGACCAAACTTCCATTGTTATTATCCCCGTATGCAATAGAAAGATAATACTTGGAAGCGGAAGGGAGTGGTGTCACACGAAGTTTAATAGAAGCAGAAGTATCAATTGTACCATTAGTAACAACGGTAGAAAATGAAACACCTGAATATAAGGTTACCGAGGGAACGGTTATACCTCCAATAGGAGAAGTCTGTGGGTTCACCGTAAGTGTTACCGTTGCTGTTTTAGGTGTAAGCCCGGGCGCGGAACATGTCACTGTCTGTGTGTACGTTCCTGGTGTAGTCATTACAGGAGTAACAGCACCTTGTGGGTTGGTATAAGTACCACCTAAGTCTCCGTTCCAGATTCCTTGCCCGGTACAAGTCTCTGCATTAGTTGAGGTGAATGAAATGGTAGAGGTCTTCCCTGCTTCTATGGTGGAAGGTGAGAACGGGTTGAGGGTAACTGTTGGTGTTAAGGTAAACCCTTTAACTAAGTTAATCAGTTTTTTGCTTGTATTGGCTCCTCGCCAGGTTATATCTTCTGGCGAAAAAGAGCTATCATACATGAACCATATAAGTCCTCTTACTTGTGAATCCTGCTTCATGAGCTTGAATGTTTCTTTGTAATAACATTCTGGTAGAATTGTTTGATTGAACACCATTGCATCTGCTGCTACATAGATTGGTTTGCCGAACTGCTTCGCCCAGTCAATGGTTGAGTTAGGGTTATCAGTATATAGAAACTTCTTTATCTCTGCCTGAGAACATCCTATGTATTTTTTTTCGAAGAAATAAGGATCTACAATAACAACACTAAGTGTCGGTGGAGGTAAAAGATGGGCACCACGAGATGATGAGGTTGGATCTGATACATCCTCTGCGAATGCCATAGAGGATTTTTTGTCTGGGAAGACGGTTTTAAAAGTTTCTTCTATCTTATCGAGAAATGCTTGGTTAGGTATATAGTTTCTATGAAGTGCTGGCTCGTCAACAATGAAAAAGTCTGTCACTGCGTCAAGATTACCAGTTGTGCTCAGACTACTTTTAAGACTGATCAGGTCTTGCTTATAGATTGAAAGAATCTTAGCCTCATAGTTAGGTATCATCCTAAAGTCATAGGTTGAGAAGGTTCCACCTGTCGCCGACACCCCCTCTTGTGTAAGCAGTCTTGAAAGAGAGTCAGAGAATAGTGCTACGTACATAATATTCTTGAACCCTTTAGCTCTAAGGAGCGAAACCTGATCGACTGATTTTGCTGATCCGAAATTAGTATACGTAGCGAGATCATCTAAATCATTATTTGAAGCGCTGTAATCAAGATAATAATAGCCATACAGCCATGGAGTAGAAGTATTTAGATTAGAAGAGGAAGGTGAGGTGGAAAAAGTTGATGCTTTTGCTGGAGATGAGGAGGTTTGTGCAGTGTTCGCAGTTACTTTTTTACAAGTAACATAGAGAATCTTGGCTCTAGTTTGTTCATCTATCACACCAGTAGACTTGACCACGAACCCCTTGTCAGCAATCGACTGCCTGAGAGAAACGTTCGGGATAAGCAACTGATCCACATCTTCAACGTTCACTCCAGAAAGTTTTTTTGCCTGGAACAGTCTGACCGCTGATTGCGTCTTCGCACTAAAGACTCCAGACACCACGTACCCGAACAACCCTTGACTCTTCAAAAAGGTTTGAATTTTCTTCACATCCTCCCCTTTTGATTCTGGTCCGACGTTACTTGTAACCCTAAGGCAAGAATTGGCATCTGTCGTCACCACCGCTGTTACTGTTTGAGCAAAAAAAGTGTTTGAAAAAATAAAAGCAAGAACCGCAAGAATCGTGATGTTGTTTTTAGAAGAAGAAAACATAGCGCTAAATTATAGAAATGAATAAAAACTGTATACTCATATATGAGTATACCAAAATACTTCAGTAACACAGCGAGAGTGCACACACCTGTTTACTTATGTTGCACGCTTCTACGTACAACCCCCATCCTAAACTCAGAATAAAAGCAGTACTTGTCCGCGAAAAACTTGCTACGCTTCATGAGTTCTTCGTAAGTGAGAAGAATAATATCTTGTGAAGAAATATCCCTTGTCCCCTTTTCTAAAATCTTACCTATCACACCCTCTGTTACTTCTTTTGCAAGAAGCGAAGCATCACCTACATCACCATGCTTCCCACCAAATACAGAAAATAAGACTGAAGCAAAGAGCTTTTCATACACAAAACGCTTTCTTGCTCCATTCCTCTTCGTCACGAAAAGTGACTCGTAGTCATATGACTCCTTGGTGGTGAACACATACCCGCACGTAAGACACTTCCTGCGACGCCAAACAGAAAACCCGTCACCACTTAGCCGTGAATTGATAACTTCTGTCTGTTTTTTCGATAAACCCCGAGAAGAAGAACAATGTGTGCATTTCATAGCATTATAATGTCATATACTACTCTATATATCAAGCATAATAGCATCATATAGCTATTTTAAACATGACAAAACTATGTAATAGTAAGGTAGGTACGTTCTTTTCACATTCAACGTAAAGAAAGGATTATTATGTCACACCAAACAACAACCATTGTTCTTATCGGAGGCCCCTGCGCTGGGAAAAGCTCAAGTCTCTCATATGTTGCAGAACACCTTAAAAAACATGGCTACCATGTGGTCATTATCAATGAATTAGCGACCGAACTGCAACACAAAGGCCTTATACCAGGCAAAACAATAGCTTCTGTTGCTTTTCAGGAACAACTTCTACAAGAAGCGCTCCTAAGGGAAGCAGAGCATCACGCAAGTTTTAGAGAGACACCTCAGAGAAAAAACATTCTCCTCTGTGACAGAGGAATCGCTGACTCTCGTGCATACCTCACCACACAAGAATGGGACGAGGTGCTTAAAAAGGCCAAGCTTACTATGTCTTCTGTGTTTAGCAGGTACGATCTCGTGCTTCACTTGCAAAGTGTTGCAATAGATAAACCAGAGCTCTACACCACACACAATAACTCATCGCGACGTGAATCAGTCGCAGAAGCGGTCGAGGTAGACAGGAAAACGTTGTGTGCATGGCTTGGACATGAGTCTTTACGCGTTATTGATAACCAAGGAAGTTTTGATGACAAAAAATCATCAATTCTCAACGAAATACTTCATTTCTTAGGACATCCAACACCTCTAGAGATAGAAGCAAAGTACCTGGTGTCGTCATCGTTCTCCCCCGCTTGGATACCAGTACCCTATGCAGAAGTCGCAATAACTCAACACTACCTCGATACCACCACAAGGAAACGAGAAAGGAAACTATATGACGGTGTAAGCTATACCCATACAATAAAAACACCAACAACTACCCCTTCTGTGCGTATAGAGGTAGAAAAACACATCACCGAAGAAGAGTTCGTTGAGTTACTAGAGAAACGAAAAAGTGACAGCAGGACAATCAAAAAGAAACGGTACTACTTTGTCTACAAAAACAAGTACTTTGAGCTCGACGTCTTTGAGGGAATACCCCTTGTGCTACTTGAACTAGAAGCTTCCTCTCTTTCAAGTCTTAAAAGTGTTGAGCTTCCTCCATGGATACCCATCGAAAAAGAAGTGAGTACCGATTGGAACTACTACAATAGCACCCTTGCGAA
>CAZCQX010000056.1:0-4627 GCA_964500955.1 uncultured Candidatus Saccharibacteria bacterium
TTTCGTCTTGTGCGTCGAAGAGTGTGATAGTGAACTTGTAGCTCTTTCCAAGAGAGAGAGCTTCACGAAGCTTCGCTTCATCGCCGAAGTCAGATACGTGTACGAGTCCAGCAACACCTTCCTCGATAGATACGAGTGCGCCATGCTTGTTGAACTTGATTACTACACCCATCACTTCGTCACCTTTTTTGTACTTTCTAGAAGCTTCCTTCCAAGGATTTTCCTTGAGCGCTTTAAGTGAGAGAGAGATCTTGTTATCTTTTATCTCAATAATCTTCGCGCGAACCTTGTCGCCCACACGAGCATGTGAACGAGTGTCTTCTACGAGACCCCAATCTATTTCGCTCTTGTGTACGAGACCTTCTACACCATCTGAAAGCTTCACGAAGATACCGAACTCTACCACTCCTGTCACAACGCCTTCTACTTCGTCGCCAACTGAGTATGAGCCAGTACTTACTTCCTTAGTTTCTTTTACAACACCACCATCTTTTTCGGAGAAGATAAGTTTTCCTTCCTTTGGACTAGCGCTTATGATACATACAGAAATACGCTTACCGATAAGTTTGCGAAGTTCACGAAGGATCTTGTCCTTGTCGCCGTCCTCGATACGAGGATAGTTTTCTTCTTTAAGTTGAGATGCTGGAAGGAATCCAGAGATACCCTGCCACTCGATGATGAGACCACCTTTGTTGGCATCCTTCACCACGAGATCCATAATACGCTTGTCCTTGATAGCCTGTTCTGCGTCGTTCCAGATGAGAGCCTGACGAGCTTCTTTAAGAGAAAGTTCTACGTAGCCATCCTTGTTTTCACGGAGAACAATTTTTGCAGAAATAGTGTCACCGATATTGATACGCTTGATAACATCACGAGCGTTCATGAATTCGAAGCCGTAGATGATACCAGTACCAGATACACCTAGGTCTACATAGAGCGCTGCCTTCTCGATAGCGACTACGACACCTTCGATGATGTCTTCTGCTTTAATGATTACCGCGTCCACTGCAAATGGAGCTACTTCTTGTTTTGTTGTTGTCATAAAAATAATTGGTTACACAAAATAAAATCCCACACGAAAGGCGGGTTTTGTGTACGCTTTCGGTCTGGTTTTCCTTCTCGTCTTTTGCTTCGCACGAAAAAGGGGGTTACGCCAGAACGTTATCTATTAATGTAGATACATGTAATACTACAATTTTTTGCAAGAAAAGGCAACTATACTGAGGGTAAAGTGTAGAGCGTGTAGTATGTGATTGTAGGGACGTGCGAAGCCTTCGGCTTCGCACGTCCCTACAAAGATTCTTAACCTTATACAACAAAACCACCATTTGCTGTACAGCAAATGGTGGAGAGTCACCAACTTTTGGTTAGTTGACGTTGGTGGGGCGGGTCAGGCCAGACCCTGCCACACGGAAGCGGCGATCCTTGTAGATCGGCTTCTTGCCGAGGTTGCGATGGATCCAGCCACCATGGCCACGATTGCGAGTCGTGGGGTAACTCATACCTTCCCAGCGTGACTCGCGGATGAATGGCATGAGGTTGCCCAGGTTGCCTTGAGGGGAACGGCGTTCGGGGCCGATCTCATCCATGTTGTACGTGCGCCCGGTCAGGCGATCGTACTCGGTCCGGCGCAGGCGTTCGGTGAACTGCATGCTCTGACGCGGAATTTCTGCGGTTTCGAAGTAGGGTTGAGTCTGAGGAGAAAAGCTCTCTTCTTGTTCGTACACCAGGATTGTTCTCACGGGTGCGTTCGAGTTGGAGAAACCTCCGACGACGCGATGAACACGGCACATGTATTGGCTCCTTATGAATGTGCTGTTGCTGTTACACTCAACGAGTTATGTAAACACGTCGAGCATCCTGTTACATAGTATACACTAAAATACACTTTTGTCAAGTATATTTAGAGTATCTTGGTGGTTTTTTAAGCTAAAAATCTATATATAATAAGCACTTTTAGATTTCTTGTTGCTTTTTGTCTATGGTGGTGTAGTGTGATATGTGGGTAGTTTTATTTAACCTTTATGAGGGGTACAGAGTATGTGCGCTACACGTTCTTCTTCTGGTACAGCACGCCGTAAGACGGAAGCTCGCCTTTCGTTCCTTAACGGCATGAATGTTACGATACACAAACCTCCATCCACTGACCTTAGTCCAGGAGTGGTCAACTTCGTGGTGAAGGATGAACACGGGAACGCTTTGTGTTGCTTCAATCTTGAGGTTGGAAGAAAAGAAGCCGTTCTCCATGCTGTCGAGACACTCCCGCTTGTGTTTGAAGGTGTCCCTGTGGGTAAGGATCCGTGCTTCGTTCCTGAAAACATTTCTCAGGTGATAATCGGAAGCTTCCCACCTTCTCATGTGGGCGATGTTTCTGTTGTAACAAGAGGAAATCTCGATAAGGTGAGGCTCGTGTATAAGAAAAAATAAAATCACTACACACAAGAAGAGTCTGTGAGACGGCACCATTTGCGTGCCGTCTTTTCATTTTTGTTTCTATGATATACTTGTGATTATTATGATTATCACTAACTTTGGACGACAACATTTTAAGCTAACAGTAGGAGATTTAACTATTGCTGTGAACCCAGTTTCGAAAGACGGTAAGGGAAAGGTGGCGAAATACGGTGCCGACGTGACACTTATCACTACCAATCATCCAGACTACAACGGCGCTGAACAAACAGAACACGGAGAAAAAGTTCCTTTTGTGATACACGGGGCTGGAGAATACGAGGTAAAAGATATTTTCATCAAGGGCTTCGGTACAGAAACAACCCTTAAGGAAGGAAAGACAGAAAAAAAGTTTCAGAACACAAGCTATGTGTTCACTATCGATGGTATACGTGTAACATTTCTTGGCGCAATCTCTACGATGCTTAGTCCAGAACATAAAGCAATCATTGATGAGACAGATGTGCTGTTCTTACCTGTTGGTCATGACGGATTCCTTCTTAACCCCTACGATGCACACAAGCTTGCAGTAGGTCTCGAGCCTAAACTTATTATTCCGATGGATTACGATGAACAGTCATTACCGGTCTTTTTGAAAGAGGCGGGAGCAGAAAAAGTAGAACCAGTTGAAAAGCTGACCATCAAGCGTAAAGACATAGAAGGAAAACTCGGAGAAGTGGTACTTTTCCACGAGATGTAGAGAGCTTAGCAGTAAGATTCCTAGACAAAAGAGATGGGCTCCTTTGGTGTCTATAGTCTGCTATACTATTCACATAGCGCTAAAGAACCATATGTTTTCCTACAAAAGACATCTCACAAAAAATAAAGAAGCAGAAGAAGTGCATAAGCGCACAACTTCTACACACAGCTACGGTGCTCATACTCACGGTGAGTATTATGGATATGAGAAACATCCTGAACACGGAACATCAATAGACCGTGAAGAAAAAAAGAAACATCACCACACAAAGAGAGAGTTATTTGTTGGACGAGGGATTATTTCGAAATATTTCTCATATCTCCGTGCGCAATCTTTTGAGATGCAACAGATTCACGCAACACTCTTCGCGGGAGTTGTAACACTTCTTCTTGGGTATATAGTATTTTATAGTGACTTCGGATTGGGAGGTGAGCGGTATTCTGCTACACAGGTACAAGAAAGTATTTCTACTAAGGAGAGTATAGAAGAAGAGTCTCCTTCTCCTATAGAATTCATCTCTAGTTTCGTACGAGAAGCGAAGGCAAGACTCGACCTTGTCGGAACAGGTTCCTCGTCACTTCTTGAGTCTAAGGAGACCTATACACGAGACGAGTCGAAGGGAGAGTAGGAGGGGTTTCTTCTTTATGAGAGAGTCTTTTTGTGCTATACTTACGTCTACATAATATTCTACATTAACATATGGCAAAAAAGGCTAAAGAAGTACTTGAAAACGGTGACGATAAAGGATTGGGGAATGAAAATATGACAGGACTTCTTCCTGTAAACATCGCAGAAGAGATGCGTACTGCATATCTCGACTATGCCATGAGTGTGATCACTTCTCGTGCTCTTCCTGATGCTCGTGACGGGCTCAAGCCTGTGCATCGTCGTATTTTGTTCGCGATGAATAACATGGGACTCACCGCGGGGGCTAAGTTCCGTAAGTCAGCAACGGTTGTGGGTGAGGTGCTCGGTAACTACCACCCTCATGGTGATGCGTCAGTGTATGATGCGATGGTGAAGTCCGCTCAAGACTTCTCATACCGTTATCCTCTTATCATGGGACAAGGTAACTTCGGATCTATCGACGGTGACGGAGCAGCTGCGATGCGTTATACCGAAGCGAAGATGAGTCGTGTGTCTATGGAGATGTTGCGTGATATCGAAAAAGAGACTGTTCAGATGGTGCCGAACTATGACGGTCGTATTAAGGAGCCTTCTGTGCTCCCAACTGCAGTACCTAACCTTCTCCTTAATGGAACACTTGGTATTGCGGTGGGTATGGCGACTAACATTCCTCCACATAACTTAACAGAAGTAGTCGATGCAACCGTGCATCTCATCGATAACCCTCAGTCAACCAACGAAGATCTCTGCGAGTACATCAAAGGACCTGACTTTCCTGTGGGTGGGGTAGCATTCGGTCAGTCTGATATTCGTTCTGCATACGCAACAGGGCGAGGTGGTGTAGTGGTG
>CAZCQX010000057.1:0-1484 GCA_964500955.1 uncultured Candidatus Saccharibacteria bacterium
TTAAGACCTTTTTCTTTTGCAAGTTCCTCTGTAAGCTCTATTGGAAATCCAAATGACTGGAGAAGATCGAAAGCATCCACACCCGAGATATCTTTATGTGCTAATTTTTCGAACTGCTTAATCCCATTCTCAAGCGTCTTTCTAAACTTGCTTTCTTCTTTGTCGAGTTCACTTAAAATAACCTCACGTTTCTCTTCGAGATTCTTGTATTCATTTTTGTACACCTCGATGAAAGATGCTCCGATTTCTCGTGTGAAATTTTCATTCACTCCTAGGTTACGAGCGAAGCGTACCGCTCGACGAATAAGACGTCGCACGAAATACATCTGATCTTTATTCCCTGGCATTACACCATCACTAATGAGAAATGTTGCTGATCGAATATGATCGAGCGCAACACGATACGCATACACAGTCTTCTCATCTGCTCCATACGCAACCCCTGAGAGTCTCTCTATAGTTTTCTTCGGCACATCGAACACGTCGATATTGAAAATATCTGGATCATTTCGTAGTGCGGCTGCATAGCGCTCAAGTCCTGAACCGTGGTCCACATTCATCTGAGGAAGTTCTTCGAACCCTGTACCCACCTTCTTGTACTGCATGAACACATTGTTCCCCACTTCGAGGAAGCGTCCACAGTCGCAGTTCACATGACAAGGTTCGTCCGCAAAAGCACTCTTCTCGTGAATCTTCTTCTCACCACTTGGATCGAAATCATAAAACATTTCAGAGTCTGGTCCGCCAGGTTCTCCTTCTGGCATGTTCGCAGGCACACCAGAGCGTGACCACCAATTTTTCTTTTCACTGTAATAAAAAATCTTCTCACCATCACGCATCCCTGATTCTGGTGTCTCACTTATCTTCGCTTCGATTCCTCTTTCCGCGAAAAGCTTCTGCCACTTTTCTGCTGAATAGGTATCACGAGGAACCCCGAGAGCTTCGTTACCTGCAAAACAAGTAACATAAAAATTATGTGGATCGAGGTGTAACTCATCAATAAGAAATGTCCACATCCAGGTAATTTCTTCTTCTTTAAAATAATCACCAAAAGACCAGTTACCGAGCATTTCAAAAAAAGTTGTATGACGGTTGTCTCCCACTTCTTCTATGTCCCCAGAACGGAACGCTTTCTGTGAATCAGCAATACGCTTCCCGAGTGAGTGAGGTTGTCCGAGGAGATATGGAAGCATAGGTTGCATTCCGGACCCTGTGAAAAGTGTGGTTGGGTCATTCTCCGGCACAAGGGATGCAGAAGGTACGACGACGTGACCTTTTGATTCCATGTATGCGAGGAACTTAGAACGAATTTGATTGACAGTAAGTGACATAATGGTTTCTATTATACTAAGAAATTAAGGAAAAACAAAAAACGCATCCCTGTTGTAAGTAGCACAGTACAACCGGAGATGCGCACAATAGCGTAGGTGTCGCGGTGGCGATTTGATCTTACTTTTTGGTCACGAAACGAGAACGTATCCTTG
>CAZCQX010000057.1:1584-4542 GCA_964500955.1 uncultured Candidatus Saccharibacteria bacterium
TAGAAGTATAACAAATTTTGAGAAAAAGAGCGCGGAACTGTACATTCCGCGCTCTTTTGAGATAGAAAAAATATATACGTTACCCAATTGATATGTATGTATGATCAACTTAAGGAGTGAAGTGTCCGACTAGAAACCGAACCCCTTCATCATGTCATGCATACCCCAACGACCACCCCGCCCGCCTTCTTCTTTCTGAGATGATTTAGTCTGCATCACAGAGAGACGCTTGTCAGCTTGTGCCTGAGTGATAACTCCTTTGGTTACAAGTGCCTGAAGATGTTCTTTCATTTTAGCAAGGCGTTCGGTCTTCATCTTCGCTTGAAGCTGTTCTTCGGTGATACCTTTTTCTTTTGCGAGGGTCATGAAATTCTTTCCTTCTGCCCATGCATTCTTCACTTCATCAAGAGATGCACCAATGAGTGATGCTTGGCTCTGGAACATCTGTGCTTGTCGAGAAGCGATCTCATCGCTTGAAAGTGTGTTCATTCCTGGGAACCCCATCGCAGAAGCAGAGAGAGCTCCGAGCATTGCTACCGCTACCGCGCTTGATAGTGTTATTTTTTTAAATGTTGTTTTCATAGAGTAAAGTTTCAGTGTGTTTGATTGTTATGATTCATACGAAGAGAGGTAGAAGTGTGAACACTTGCGCAGAGTATTCTCGTCACTTACCCCCCCTCTTCATCTATTACTACACACCTCTTAAGGATTTTATTTCAAAATCTTTATCGAGTACTCGATGCCGTATCTGAAACGCCATACCCTACACCGTCACCATAGAAACTGTCCCCACCCATCATACCATGCATGCCATCTCTTGGTCGTGTGCCAGGTCTATAATGAGGAGGTTTTCCAAAGGGTGTCATAGAGCCTGCCTTACTGATGCGTACAATTTCTATGGTGTTATTTTTCTGTAGTACACCGAAGACTGCAACGTCATCTCCATTCTGCACTGTATCTAAGTCAACAACAGCTTGTGCGGAGGTTGCTGATATCTGCACCAATTCTTCATTGAACTGAAGCACTTGTGCAGTCGTCTGTGTCTTCTGTTGTAATTCTCCACGAACAACTATCATATCTTTCATTCCGCCTTTTCTCAGTGGTCTATCATACATGCGTGTCATAAGCTCTAGGCGATGTGTCTTCGCATACTCTCGCACATACTCATGAAGAGGTGTATCACTGATGATGAGTCCGACTACGAACACAGCAAGTGTGACACCTCCTAGGGTAACAAAGAGTGGTCTTCTTGCGAAAAAAGTGTATCTCCTTGCGATAAGTTCTGCCACAATAACAAAGAGAAGTGTGACCGCGAACAATACAATAGGAAGTGTATGAATAGTATGAAGAAGAGAGATGAAATCTCTAAGCGGAAGCGATAGAAGCCCGTAACGAGAAAAAATGAAAAGTCCCAAGCTTACAACGAACACCGCAACCACCACCAAAAACATCACACCCACCACCGCCAGAACGGAATAGAGCACAAACTGCCATTTTGGGACCATGTGGAGCTTGTTATGCTTCACCGCATCGAGAATATGTTGTTTCATTTTTGTCATAGTTCGTAATTAGTTTTTTTGACCTGCTCTAATAATGCTTCCTTCCCCCTTTTGATACGCACTCCGACGGTTGCTATAGGCACATGGAGCACGTCTGCTATTTCTTGATAAGAAAGCTCTTCGTAATAATAGAGCACGAGCACTTCGCGATACTTCGGCGAAAGGAAAGAGAGAGACTTTTCTAACACTTCTTTCATCTCTCTTGCTGTAGTGAGTGTGTCTGATTCTTCTTTTGCAAAAGGATGCGGGAAGAATGTGTCGAAGTCTATAAAAGAAACTTTTTCTGTTCCTCTTTTTTTAAGGTATGTCACACTTTCATTGTGAGCAATGCGATATATCCAACTATTGAACGACCTTGATGTGTCGAAGCTTTGTAAGTTGGTATACGCTTTAATGAAAATGACTTGTACAATATCAGAGACGTCGTCATTATTTTGAGTGAACTTCTTCACGTACCGTGTCAGCTTCTGTTCGTATCTATCGATGAGTTCACCGAAAAGCTCTTTATCTTGTTCGATAATCATAGACACCAATACTTCGTCGCTTAGGCTTAGCTTGTGTTCTTCTTGTGACCGCATAACAATGACATACCTATAGATGAGGTACGTATATAGTGTAGTACATTCTAGCACGCTCTTTTATTTCATTTAGTAAGACACAACCCTCTCCATGAAAAAAGGGGGGGGTGTAGAGGAGGTATACACTCTGTGTTGTACAACACCTTACCATTGAAAGGGATTGACATATTATCTGTAATGTTTTATAGTTATACACGGATTAGCAACTTACATAAAAGGAGAACCTCGTGACCTCGTCAGAAAAAGCTCTGAATACTTTCTTGCAGTATGCACTGTTCGTACCTCTTGCAGGAGCACTACTTGTACTACTCATGCTCAGCCCGTCTGGGTACACCGAGTCACCGCTTACACCAGGTAAGAAGAACTTGTGGACAAGCCTGCTCCTTCTTCTGCTCGTGCTTTGCGCGTTTGCGGTGACATTTCAGGCAGGCATTCAGTTCGGTATCTTCCGTGCTGTGATGGTGTTCTACGTCTCCCTTCTCGCCCTTGGGTACATCATCCTTCGTTGCGATTGATCAAAAGGAGAAGAGAACATGTTGCGCTCACTACTCCTTGTACTCTGTTCATTGCTCTGTTGCGGTCTTGCTTTCTACAGCATGTACTTTGCACTACAGAACCCCCAAAAAGAAGTTGGTTGGATCCGTACAGTTGCTATGCTGGCGGGAGTGTCCTTTGCATTCATCGGACTCCTGTTCACAGGTGCACGTTAGACGGACCACTACTACACCCAACAAAAAACACAGGCCACTTCGGCCTGCGTTTTTATATTGTGTAGCAGATTTAGTATTTTTCTATTTCATTTAGCTACATAATTCTCTTTG
>CAZCQX010000058.1:0-4524 GCA_964500955.1 uncultured Candidatus Saccharibacteria bacterium
TACGTAACTAAGAGTTACAGCAGTTGAAGCAATACTTGCCTGGAGTGAACCTCCAGTTGTTGAGTTCTGGAATCCTGAGTACTTAACAGTTACTGGAACATCTGTTCCTGTTGAAGAAACAGCGATGTTAAGACCAGTTACAGTTGATGTACCTGATACTACTGGAGCAGTTACACCACCAACAGTGATACTTTCGATAGCGTCAGTACCAGTTGTAGAGAAGCGGAGTTCTCGTACATTAGCAGTTGTTCCAGCAGATGCTGTACTAATCTTGAATGATGCTACTCCGAATGTTGTGCCACCAACCACGAATTGTGAAACTGGTGATGAAGAGACGAGAGTAGAAGCACTAAGAGAAGCAGCAGCAGAAGTGATAGCAACACCAGCAGCTGAAGTTACAGTTGATGAGTTACTGATCACACCTCGGTATGTAACAGCCATAGCAGCAGTTACAGAACCTGATGTAGCACCACCTACGTCAGCGTACACGTCAAATGACTTTGTTGTGTTAGCTGCGATAGTGACATCGTTAAATGAGAAGGTTGATGTACCTGATGCTGGGGCTCCCTTAGGAGTACCAAGAACAGTTGAACCATCCTTAACAATGAGGTTACTGAGGTTAGTAATAGCATATGTCGCAACCGCAGGGTTTACGTCAATACTATTGATCTTGATTGCTTCAGCAGATCCGGCTTGGATTGTGAATGATCCGATCTTAACATTTGATGTGTTAGGAGCAACAGTCACTGCAGTGAATCCAGCAGTACGTGCAAATGTCGCAGCGCCTGAAGAGATTGTGAGTGAGTTTCCTGTCACAGCAGAACCAGCAACTGAGACAAGTTCGTTAGAAGTTTGTCCCTGTGCGTTGTTAGAAGATCCACCAACCTGTACAGATACAGTACCTCCTGTATACACTGCTGAAGATGTTGCATTCACTACGTCAGCCTTAACTGTAAGAGTTACAGTTTGACCAGCTGGAATAATGAGTGAAGATCCGAGTGTGTAAGTAAGAGCTCCTGAAGTCCAGTTTTGTGAAATTCCAACCTGAGCACCGTTGAGGTAAAGACTTACGTTTGGAAGTCCACCGTTGTAAGGTGTCGCACTTGAAAGTGCAGGAGTAACTGAAAGGGTATTAACCTTTACATCTTCTCCATAACCCTTAAGTGTGAATTGTGCGATTGGCACATTTGTAGCACCACCAGTAACCTTAGTAGCTGTGAAAGCTGGGTCAACGTTTACAGTAACAGATCCTGAGTTAACAGTAATTGTACGGTAAGTTGAGTTTGACTGTGTCATTGCTGAGTTAGCAACAGTTGCTGATACGTTAACTCCTGAGAGAGAAGTATCCTCGAGCATAAGGTCAGCTACGTTCTCGATTGAGAAGGTCATTGTACGGTTTGAACCCTTTACAATGTCTCCACGAACTTCGAGAGTGTGTGAACCTGTACGGAGGAGGTATCCTGCTGTTCCAAGATCGAATGAAAGCTTATTGTTGTTAGCTGCATTGATCATTGAAGGACCAGCAACCTTAGTACCGTCTACATAGAGAGATACGTTAGCAACAGCATCAACTGGAGCTGAACCAACGAACTTGAATGTAGCAGCCTTAAGGGTTACGTCACGAGTACCAACTGAAGCTGACCCGTCCCAGAGCTTGTAGTTCTGAGTACCTGCATCAACAGTAGTACCTGTGAGGTTGATAGCTGAGAAGTTAACAGTTGCTGGAGATGCTGAACCGATCTGGAGCATGTTACCCATCACGTTAGTGTAGGTAGATGCTGCACCGTTAGCAGTGAGACTGTTAAGCTTTACACCAACTGACTGTCCTGATGTTCCTGAAGCGATGTCAGCACGTACAGTGAGTGTACGAGTTCCATTAACAGTGAAGAGACCAGATCCAGCGTCGAAGCGGATGTAACCACCTGTTACTACAGAAGCAGCATCAGTGATGCGGATGTTTCCTTCGTAAAGGTATACGTTAGCGAGAGTTGCGTCAGCTGACACACCAACACGCTGAAGTTCTACTGCAGTCACAGTACCGTTACCAGTGAAAGTGATTTCAGCAAGACGAGCACCTGCCTGTCCAGCTACAAGCATACCTGTAGGCTGTGATGAAGCGAGCGCTGCGCTTACAGGACCTGAGGTAGTAGTTGTGTTACCTGTGTTTCCTGTGTTTCCTGTGTTTGTGTTGTTAGAGGTTGTACCTGAACATACCTGGTTAAGGAGTCCACGTGTACCTGCGAACACATTTCCTGTAGGAGCAGTAATTCCGAGCTCAGCAAGATGAAGAGCTTGGAACTTGTTAACTGCTGCACGAGTACCTGCACCGAAGTAAGTAGTTTCCATTCCTGGAGAACCTGCTCCTACTGCAGCTACCTGTGTCTGAGGATACATATTAAGAACCTTCTGGAGGTTCATAACATCGGTTCCTCGTGAACCGATACGCATGTTCGTGTTGAACATGTACGTACAGCTCTGAGTTGGAAGGTTGAGAGCAGCTGAAGCAGAAACTGCACCAGCTACAAGACCTCCGACGATTGCTACTGATGTAGCAATCTTCATTGAGAGTTTAGGCATAAACGTTATGTTTATAAGATTTTAAATGTGGTATCTAGTTTTGAATAGACACTGCACCGTAGAACGTTTATTTAGTTTCGACATAACTAAACGAACTACTTTTTAATGACAGACGATCGATTGACGATCGAATGGTGATTGGGTAATCAATTCATTCATATATACGGAAGTGGCAAGCCACCTTCATATAGAGAAGAAGCTAACTCTTTGTCACTATTCTGTTGTCAATGATCTTAACCTGTCTTCAAGATACCTTATAAATGTATCTCAAATACCAGAGGACGCTCTCAAACAGAGACGTCTACAAACAGTATACATATGTATCTTAGGAAAATGCAATGATTCCCCCAGAAAAACATGTGGATAATACTGCTTATAGTACATTACTGTACTATCCCCCTATTATCGCATTTTGGCAAAGAAAAGTCAAAGCAAGAACCCTAAAAAACAAGGAATACACCCTGAAACAGACTGTAACACTTATCTTCTTGGAAACCCCTTATACTTAGTAACTATTCCTAGCATGCGACGATTACTCTTCTATCCTCATCCGCACTCACCCAGATATCTTCACCATACACAAAAGAAAGAACAAGACGGCTAGGAAAACACCCTAGAATACAGCATCTCACGAGGGGGGGCCGGTTTACTATTTCTTTTTAGATAGACCACGCTAAGAGGTTACTACTTCTCCTCGAGAGTTTCCCATCTTGGTGTAACAACTCTCCGTCTATACTAGAATGAGCACTTCATATACAACCACTTAGCTAAACTAATGTCACAGCAAAAGTATGTCTATAACTTTACATATAAAAAGACTATGTGTGCACAATGAAACAAAAAAGACACCTTTTCTTATGAGGTGTCTTTTTTTGTTATTTTAGAACATATCTACTCCAACGCTTCTCCCCTACTCGTTCGACAATGTTATCAAGGACAAGATTGTTAAGCTCTCTCTGTATTGTCTTTTCGCTACACCCCTTCACGCGAGTAGCAATGTCTTTTATGCTTACATCAACTCCTTTTACAAACAATGAGAGAATCTGTTCCCGTCTCGACATTTTTTTCATTTGGAATGAAGATGATACTTGCGGTGTGGTGCGTACCGCATGTTCCATGAGCACCTCATGTGTTGACATGTCCTTCGATGGAAATACCTGACCATCTTGGGTATACACATACTTTTGTCTCAATGGTGTGTCTTTTATTTCCTCTTGTGTCTTTGCTGATACTTGAGGTTCTTTTGTGTCTTTTATGTGTGGTTGATTTTTGTCTGTTTGTCTCTTATCTCGTTCGAGTCGGTTAATGAGTTGTGACTGCCGTAAAGATTCTTGAGTTCTTCTTAGTTCATGCTTTGACTCATGGAGTCGAGCAAGTGAGAGTGGTGTGAACGCATCGTACGAAGTTCCTGTAATAGCAACACCGTGCACACTGACACTGTCGAGCTCCTCTTCATCTTCCACAAGAAGCATGTCTCTTGAGAAAAGCGGGTGCTTCTTTTCAAGGACAAGCTGAAGAGACCTATACCCTTCGATGAGAAGCTCTCCATTCATCTGTGAGACAAGACCAGCTGTAACTGCAACATGAAGAAGAGAGAGTATCTCTGTTACCGATTTGAGGGACAGCTTTAGTTCGAGAATTCTGTCTCTAACTTCTAACTGAGACAGTGTGTTCATGGACGACAAAAGGGCGACTGCATTCTTTCTTAAACTGTGCTTGATTGGCTCTGTATCCGCAACAAGGTCGGTGACCAAATAAAGAGCCGTTACTAGCTTTTCTGATTTTTTAGCTATCAATATCCCGTAATCCTTTTTCGGTTCTTCATTCATAAATGTCTGTGTGTTGTCTTTTTAAAAAAGTCTTTTAAATACAGCTTTTGTCTCTTATTTAGTCCTTTATTTTTTATTTATGTCCCTTTCTTTGAAGGACACTTTATAACTCTTTTTA
>CAZCQX010000059.1:0-4434 GCA_964500955.1 uncultured Candidatus Saccharibacteria bacterium
CCTCAGTGCAGGCGGTGTACGTTCCTGCGGATGACCTTACTGACCCAGCTCCAGCGACTACATTCTCTCACCTTGATTCAACCGTGGTGCTCTCACGTCCACTTTCTGAGCTCGGTATCTATCCTGCTGTTGACCCTCTTGACTCATCATCTACTATTCTTCAGCCTGATGTAGTAGGGGAGGAGCACTACAACGTGGTACGTGGTGTACAGAAGGTGCTTCAGCGTTACAAGGATCTCCAGGACATCATCGCCATCTTGGGTATGGATGAACTTTCTGACGAAGATAAGAAGATAGTTGCACGTGCTCGCCGTATTCAGAAGTTCCTCTCACAGCCGTTCTTCGTGGCTGAACAGTTCACAGGTGCGAAGGGTGTATATGTAAAGCGTGAGGATACTGTGCGTAGTTTCAAGGAGATTCTTGAAGGTAAGCATGATCATATTCCAGAGCAACATTTCTATATGAAGGGTTCTATCGAAGAAGTGATTGCGCAGAACGAAAAGTAATATCAACCACCCTATGCTTAAATTAAAAGTTGTAACACCAGATTCAGTTGTGCTTGATGAAGTGGTAGACAGTGTAAGTCTTCCAACACTCACAGGTATGATCACTGTGCTTAACAAGCACGTGCCTATTGTTGCAACGATTAAAGCAGGGGAGATGACCATTAAGAAAGCAGAGACAGGTATTGGCTATGCTATCTATAAAGGACTTGTCAATGTCCGCCCTCATCGTAAGGGTATTACCGAAGTGGTGGTCATGCTCGAGCATAGCGAGGAGGTGGAGTCTATCGATGCACAACATGCAGAAGAAGCACTCAAGCGAGCCCGTGAGCTTCGCGAAGAAAAGGAAGAAGATCTCGACTTCGGTCAAGTGGAAGCTCTCATCGAGCGTGAACTCAACCGTGTGCGTGTCGCACGAAAATATAAGAGGTAGTCGTCGGCTCTGTTGTTTATTTATTCTCTGCGTGATAGTATGTGTGAGAAATGTTCCCTCAACCAGCCACAGAAAGGAGATTGCTATGAGCCTCATCGCTTTCGCATGATGACCGTCCAGCGCCAACGTCCTGTCGGTAAGACACTGACAGCCCCGATCAACCCAACACCACCCGTTCAAAGCGGGTGGTTCTCTTTTTTGTTTCGGTGCTCTTGTTAGACTTGTTACATGAACACCGCGATGATGAGCACACCGATGATAATACGGTAGATACCAAAGACAGTAAACGAGTGTTTTTTGATATAACTAAGCAAGAATTTGACTACAATGGTTGCAATGATAAATGAGGTCACGAATCCAACGAGAAGTGGAACCGTGAAAGATCCATGAAGGAGTAGTTCTCTGTGTTTGAGCATGGAATATGCTGTCGCTACGAGCATAGTAGGCACCGCAAGAAGGAAAGTGAATTCAGTCAGAAGACGTCTCTCGATGTTATGGAAGAGTCCGCCAACTATCACCGCACCAGAGCGCGACACCCCAGGAACTATTGCGAGCGCTTGATAGCATCCCAGGATAAGCGCCTGCTTCAGGGTGATATCATGACTACCTTTCACGTCACCTAGTTGTAGTGCTTTTGAGTACTTTTTTTCTGTAAGAATAATAGCGATACCGCCCACAAGAAGCGTAACCCCAATGAGAACAGGGTTTTGGAATAGTGCTTTAATGTAAGGATAGATGAGAAAACCCGCAAGTCCTGTCGGGATGAATGCGTAGGCGAGTTTCTTAAGTTTTTGTATAGAAAGAAACTCTTTCCAGAAAAGAATCACTACTGCGAGGATGGCGCCGAGTTGTATCGCTATTTCAAACAAAATATGTTCATCGGTTTGGTGTATTCCTAAAAAATGAGAGGTGAGTATGAGATGTGCTGTTGATGAAATGGGGAGAAATTCAGCAACTCCTTCAACAATTCCTAAGATAAACGCAGTAAATGATGTAAGCATAATAGTGTAAGTGTACCATAAAGAGTGAGGTGTGGTACTATATAAGACATCGCGATATATGAAAGATAAGATTATTGTCGGTGTGGCGGAATATGGAGTACTGTTGCCACTTTTGGTGGTGCTTATGTACGTGGTATCGCTTGCAGATATGAGGGATAAGGCTTACGTCCTTCTGGTAACAGGGAGTAGTGTTGCTCTTGCGGTGACTACTGCTAAGGTGCTCAAACGCATCTTTAAGGCACGTCGCCCTCAGGTATCTACAGAGATGTTCACTCCTTTTGATGAATATGCGTTTCCTTCTGGGCATGCGTCTGGGGTTACTGCGCTTGCGCTTTCGCTTGCGATGTTTAGTGTGCCGTATGGTGCAACCGCAGGGGTTCTCGGTGGTCTAGCGGTAATGGCGCGTGTTTTTGCGCGTGTGCACTACACACGAGATGTTGGAGGAGGTATTATGGCTTCTTTTTTCATAACGCATTTCTTTCTTCCATACATAGGACATCTCGCAGATCGTCTTATTGATGCTATAGATACAGCAAGGGTGTTATTAACGACGTAGAGCGAGTGAACTACAAAAGCACTCTTTTGTGGTTCTAAGCCGAGGAGTTACATGTGTACACACATCGATACTTTGTCTCGGGTGGGATTTCATTTTTTGTATACATTTTGTTTTCAACACAGTATACCGAACAGTTAGTGGTACACTTCTACGTACGTACCCATGTAGTGGTTTCTTTTATTCATGCGACTATCTCATATTACTATTTCCGGATTTAAGTCATTCGCCAAGAAGACAAGTATCGACGTCACCCATCAAGTGACGGGTGTTGTCGGTCCGAATGGTTCTGGAAAGTCTAACATTGCAGAAGCGATACGGTTCGTGCTCGGAGAGCAGTCTATGAAGAGTATGCGTTCGAAATCGGGAAGTGATGTTATTTTCAAAGGATCAGAGCATCTGTCTCCACTCTCTAGAGCAACTGTTACCATGGTGATTGATAACAAAGAAAAGAAGTATCCAACAGAAGCACACATAAGCCAAGATCTTGCGCCATATCTTGTGTACGATGAACTCACGCTTTCTCGAACCATCTATGCAGATGGGGGGAGTGAGTATACATTAAATGATGCGAAGGTGCGTCTTAAGGATGTACAGGAACTTCTCTCATTTTCTGGGATTGGTGGGAGTGCGTATACGATTATTAACCAAGGTGAGGCAGATAAGATACTTCTTGCATCTCCAAAAGACAGAAAGGAGGCATTGGAAGACGCTCTTGGTCTTCGTGTGTTTCATCTTCGTATTGTCGAAAGTAAGAGAAAATTAGAAAAAGTAAAAGCGCATGTGAGAGAGGTTGAGCTTCTTCGTAATGAAGTGAAGCCACATCTGGAGCACCTTAAACGTCAGGTGAAGAAGATAGAAACCCAAGAAGAGGAAAGGAAAAACCTCCATAAGCTTTTGGTTGCGTATTTACATAAAGAAGAACGAGATATTCGCTCTTTAAAGGAGCGTATCTACGAGCGCGGTACTTCTGCCTCGCTTCTTTTGGTGCAGGATACAATCGAAAAAGAACTTGCTATTTTGAGTAACAAGGATGTTTGTGTACCCGACGACAAGCATGAACTTGAGGCAGAGAAGGGAAGGGTTACTGCAGAACTTCACTTGCTTTTGGAAAGAAAAGATCAAACCACGAAGACGCTTGGCAGACTCGAGGCTGAAAAGACGTTTTTCGAACGTGAACTTCTGCGTGCTCATGAGGTAACCTCTTCTACCATTTCGCACGAAAATCTTAACAAGACACATACCACACTTTCCAACACTCTTGAGTCGCTTGAGCGAACTCTTCTTCTTGGTGAGATGGAGCAGTCACTTACCTTAACCAAAGAAGCGCGAGTAAGTGTTGACACCTTCTTCTCCTCTTACACTAAGAATGATACTCATAAAAAAGAAGAAACAGAAAAAGAAATAGCCACTATTTTAGAAGAGATACATCGTCATGAAGAGATGAAAGCTAGTCTTTCGACTCAGATAACAGAGCTCGAACGTGAAAAAGAAACCCTCGACAAAAAGGGTGAGAGGGCGGTTACTTCTAAACACGAAGAAGAGAAGAAGAAAGTGATGCTTGAGGGAAAACTTCGTGAACTCGAAAGTCTCATCGCGCTTCGCAGACAAGAAGAAGGGGAGCTTGCTCTTCGCACCAACAACCTTCAGATGTTGACTCAGGAAGGGGTTGCTATTATCGGGAGAGAATTGCTTTCCTACAGAGATATGGCAGAAGATGACACATACAGTAAGATGGGAACTCGTGAGCTTCTGCGTGCGGTTGAGAGGTCCAAGCTTCGTATTGAGGAGGCTGGTGTTGCGAACAAAGATGAGGTGCTGGAAGAATACGCGACCACCAAAGAACGTGACGAATACCTATCAAAAGAACTTGCAGACATACAAGCAAGCGAGGAAAAGCTCTTGGCACTCATCGAGGAGCTTACTGTCACACTCTCGACCAGA
>CAZCQX010000060.1:0-4349 GCA_964500955.1 uncultured Candidatus Saccharibacteria bacterium
GACGTAGAAGAGTTTTTGGAACTTCGCAAGAACACAGGGGATGACCGTCGTCGTACTCATGATATGGACAATACGCTCTGGATCTCTGATCTTTTCATGAAGCGTGTACAGGAAGACGGTGATTGGACTCTCTTTTCTCCTGACGAAACACCAGAACTTCCAGAAACATATGGTAAAGAATTCGAAAAACATTACCATGCATATGAACTAAAAGCACAAGAAGGTAAGCTTCGCGTGCATAAGGTGATGAAAGCTCGTGATTTGTGGCGAAAGATGGTTACTATGTTGTATGAGACAGGGCATCCGTGGATTACATGGAAGGATCCTTCCAATGTGCGTTCCCCTCAAGACCATGTTGGTGTAGTACATAACTCAAACCTTTGTACAGAAATCACGCTCAATAACTCTCTTGAAGAAACCGCTGTGTGTAACTTAGGGTCTCTTAACTATCAGCGTCTTATGGTCTCTGGAAAGTTTGATGTTGATCTGGTTGCTCGTACTACACGTACCGCAATACGTATGCTAGATAACGTCATCGATGTGAATTATTATCCAACCATCGAAGCGAAGAATAGCAACATGCGACATCGTCCTATCGGTCTTGGTATCATGGGATTCCATGATGCTCTGTACATGATGGATATACATTTTGATTCTGAAGAGGCTATTGCTTTTGCGGATGAGTCAATGGAACTTATCTCTTACCATGCATATCTTTCTTCTTCTGAACTTGCACGAGAACGAGGTGCGTACTCAACGTTTAAGGGAAGTAAGTGGGATAGAGGTATTTTCCCAGTAGATACTCTTACTCTTCTTGAGAAGGAACGTAACGTGGAGATACCAACTTCACGTTCAGGCAAGCTTGATTGGACACCTGTTCGTGCATCAGTGAAAGAGTTCGGCCTCCGTAACTCTAACTGTTTAGCAATGGCTCCAACAGCGACCATTTCTAACATTGCGGGCTGTGTCCCTACTATTGAGCCTATCTATAAAAATATTTATGTTAAGTCGAACATGAATGGGGAGTTTATTATCATAAACCCTTATCTTGTTGCGGATCTCAAAAAGGAAAATCTTTGGGATTTTGAAATGATAGGACTTCTTAAGTATCATGACGGGTCTGTGAGAGATATTCCTTCGATACCAAAGCATCTAAAAGATAAATACAAAGAAGTATTCCAAATCGATCCTTCATGGCTTATTCGTTCAGCAGCACACAGAGGAAAGTGGGTGGATCAGTCCCAGTCACTTAACATCTATTTCGCGGGAACTTCAGGGCGTGAGCTCGCAAATATCTATGAGTATGCATGGAAGGCTGGTCTTAAAACAACGTATTACCTACGCTCACTTGGGGCTTCTCAAGTTGAGAAAAGTACTGTTAATACTGCTGAGTATGGTTCCACACATAAACGTCAAACAGGTACAGATGGTATAGCAGGGGAAGAGAAGGGGGCTTCTATTCCAGTGTCTACGCTACCACCACAGGATGTTGCACAGGTTCATACTCACGCTGTAGAAAGTTCAATAAAGGCACCGGTTCCTTCTATGATTACATCACTTACTTCTCCTAAAGAAGAGGTCGTTGTTGCGAAAAAAACTGAAATGAAGTATAAAATTACTGTTATGCCAGAAGCGACATGTGACGGATGTCAGTAACACTTCCGAGGTTTACACATTTACCAAAAAATAATTTGTAGCATATATGGCATCACCACTACAACCAAGACAAGAAGATTCAACACCAAACCCTCCTTTTGGCGATCCTAATCACAGACCTATTATAGAACGTGGCGCTGGAAGGGTGGATGTTAACGAACGAAAGATTATTAACGGAGGAGGTGCAGACGTTGTCCAGCTTTGGCCTATTAAGCATAAGTTCGCTTGGGATGCATACAATGTTGGAAACGCTAACCACTGGCTTCCTACCGAGATTAGTATGCAGTCAGACATAGAGCAGTGGAGATCTCAGCATGTTCTTTCTGAAGACGAGAGACATGCCTTTAAGATGGTGCTCGGATTCTTCACTACTGCAGATTCAATCGCAGCTAATAACCTCGTACTTGCTTTCTATAAGCACATAACATCTCCTGAAGCGAGATTATATCTCTTAAGACAGGCATACGAAGAAGCAATACACACACAGGCTTATCAGTACATTGTTGAGTCTCTCGGCTTAGACGGAACGGAAATCTTTAATATGTATCGTGAAGTCGATGCTATTTATGACAAAGAAGAATTCATCCTTTCTTTTAACGAAGGAATCTTCGATCCTAACTTTAAGACAGGCACCTTGGAGGCTGACCAAAAATTCTTGGAGAATATGTGTGTCTTTTCACTTATCCTTGAGGGTATATTCTTCTATTCTTCTTTTGCTGTTATGTTCGGCTTCCAACGCCTCAATAAGCTTGTTGGATCCGCTGAGCAGATTCAGTACATCATGAGAGATGAGTCAAACCATCTTAATTTCGGTATTGATATGATTAACACTATAAAATTAGAACTGCCTGAACTTTGGACCGAAGCGTTCGTTGATCGTATTGTCACGCTTGTTCGTAAGGCGGTTGAACTTGAGTATCGCTTTGCGGTGGATGTGTTCCCTAAGGGGATTTTCGGTCTTAACGCTGATGGGTTCAAGCAGTATATTGAACACATTGCTGACAGAAGACTTGCCCGTGTCGGTATCGATCCTATCTATGGATCCTCTAATCCTTTCCCTTGGATGAGCGAAGCGGTTGATCTTGCAAAAGAGAAAAACTTCTTTGAAACTCGTGTTACCGAGTACAAGACAGGAGGGACACTTGATTGGTAACTCTAACAAAGAAAAACTCTTCATTGTAGAAGAGTTTTTCTTTTTTTATACAACCAGCATGATGTTCGTAGTGATATAGTTCATCTTACAAAAGAAGTGTATACTATAGTGTAAAGTATTGTATGCTTAAGGTCTCTAACAGTTTGAATGATATCGCGGTACTCCGAGGAGGAAGTGCCCATTTCAAAGAGTCTCTAAAAGAAGGTGGAGAAGTCTTGACGTCTCTTACTAAGCTCGGATATCATCCTCTTGATGTTTTGATTGATAAGGAGGGGAACTGGACAACTCTAGGAGCGCCAACGGATCCTCATAGTATTTTCACTAGAGCGCATACTGTCATAGATGTGACGCGCATGAGGGGGCAGGAGTACCAAAAACTTGCCAAGAGGATGCATATACCCCTTCTTTTTTCATTAGGAAATGAGATGACCCTCGACAGAGAAGACGTATATCGTCTTCTTCGACAGCGTGACATAAAAGTTCCAAACACTCAAGTAATCAGAGCGTCGTCTCCACTTAAGGATGAGATTTTTAGGGAAATATGGCTTAAGTATCATACGCCTCTTCTTGTGCGACCTCTTAGAAAAAACTCAGAAACTCCTTCTCGTGCAGTTAAGATGTTTTCTGATTTTGAACAACTTGTGCGAGACTACCACGCTAAAGGAGTTGATGTGCATGTGCTTACCTACAAGAAATTACCCACAACTTCGATTGCTGTCTTGCCAAATTTTAGAAATGAAAAAGTATACACCCCGCTTTGGGTTGATTCTTTTACTGAGGGTGGCGATCTTCCAGGGGAATCATCAATTCTTCGCCCTCACTTGCAGGCGCCAGAGTTTAGAAAAGAACACATAAAATCAATTGCGACGAAAGTGTATGAAGCGCTCGGAGCCTCTACTCCTCTTTGTATTGATTTTATTCATCATAATAATGAGTTTATTGTAGTGAACATCGATTTAGAGCCTTCACTTGCTAAAACCAGTCGCTTCATGCAGTCGCTTGCAACTACAGGTGTTGATGTTGGGCACTACGTGCATGCTTGTATTGCGCATGACTTCGAACGATAAACGGATGGTGAGTATCATTATAGGACTTCCGGTACTACTCGCGGTTGCTCTCTACTTCTTTCTTCATAAGTAATACTTCAACCAAAGAGAGGACACAAAAGTAAAAACCGCCCCTCTGGTAAGTATGGCGGCTTTTACTTTGACATGTCGTCGATGTGTATCGAAAACAAGTAGACGTTTTTGTTTGATGCGTTACTGGTTGCTTCTTTTAAGCTTTTGCAACAACTGTCTTGGCAGCTGTCTTTGCAGAAACTTTAGACGCTTCCATTTTTTTAGCTTCTTTTTTTAGAAGTTGCTTACCAGTTGTTTTTGAAGCCGCATCCGCTTTTTTATCGGCGTCAACAAGAACTGCATGCGTTACCCATTCACTAAGCTTTTTTGCAGCCATGAGTGCACCAGATTTTTTTTTGGTATGCTTCAGAAGCACACACTGGTTCACCATTTTTTGCAATAAGCCTAAAGCGGTAAATACC
>CAZCQX010000061.1:0-4347 GCA_964500955.1 uncultured Candidatus Saccharibacteria bacterium
GAATTTCATAAGAGTAAGTATATATAAAATATAATACTAAGTATAGGGCCGTGTGTGCTGTGGAGTTCCGTATAAGTGTATATATTTTAGGTGTTTTTTAGAAGAGTATGTAGTAGATATGTTTTAACACAAGATTCCTAATTGTGAATAAAGTCTTAAACATAGACGGTTTCAAGGGATAACTTCACAGTTACTCTACAGTTATTACTCACCTATCCACAGACTTTTCCACAGAGGTGGATGTAGAGGGGTCTTTATGCAAGCATTGCTCTAATATCATCTATTTCACGAGCAAGTTGAGGGTTTTCTTTAAGAGATGATTTTATTTTTTCGTAAGAGTGAATTACGGTGGTGTGGTCACGACCGCCAAGCTTGTCCCCTATCATAGGATAAGAGATATCAAAGTCTTCACGTAGTATATACATTACAATCTGTCTAGGTTTTACTACATCTTTTCTTCTTGTCTTGTTGTATATATATACATCAGGAATTTGATAGTAATCAGAAATCATCTTTACTATTTCTTGAATAGAAATATTTCTCTTTGCTTTTACACTGTTCTTAAGAAGATTCTTTACATCAGGAAGAGTTATTACTTGTTGTTTTACTTGAATATGAGCAAGAATCGAAGTCATCACCCCTTCTAGTTCTCGAATGTTTCCTTGAATAGTTTCTGCTATATATTGAAGTACTTCAGCGGGAATCTTGTCTCTGTAGTCTTTGGTTTTCACTTGAAGAATAGCAAGACGAGATTCAACAGATGGCGCGTTAACATCAACAATCATACCGTGATTAAATCGAGAACGAAGACGATCTTCAAGTCCTGTAATCATATTCGGATGCTTATCTGATGAAAAGATAATCTGCTTGTTCATTTCATAAAGAGAATTAAAAAGATGGAAGAGTTCATCCTGAGTCCTCTCTTTTCCGTTAATGAATTGAATATCATCCATAATAAAAACGTCGAACTTACGGTACTTTTCCTTAAAACTATTGATTTTGTTAAGGTTGGTAGCATTCACATAGTCCATGTAGTATTTCTCAAGAGAGGTGTAGAATACTTTCCTTTCTGTGTACTTTTTCTTAATAGCGTTACCAACAGCTTGGATGAGATGAGTTTTTCCTAGTCCTGTATTTCCATAAATAAAGAGAGGGTTGTAGACAATACCAGGGTTGTTGATCACTGCTTGACTACAAGCGTAGGCAACTTCGTTAAAAGACCCGACAATAAAAGTCTCAAAAGTGTAACGTGGATTGAGTCCATCATCTTTATTGATATAAAGATCGTGTAATGGAAGAGGTTGCCCTGTTATGGTTATCTGTTGAGATTTTTTTTGTAGTGCTTCTGCTTTTACTACGCTAAAAACAACAGACCTTACTCCTTCGTGGATGGTGCGTAAGATACGAAGAATGAACTTATGATATTTTTGGTTAAGCCAGTCCTTTACGAATTCATTAGGAACACCGATTGTAACTTCACCATCTTTATAATCAATAATGCGAGTGTTCTTAAACCAAGTATTAAAGTTAACACGAGATAGCTCTATCTCAATCTGGGATAACGCGCTATTCCAAAGTTGTTGATAGTCCATAGATAAGCTCAAGTATACACATGCTATACTTTCTATCAACTTGACTTCTTTTTATTGTAGGGCGTTCTACTGTGTATTGATTTATTAAGCTTTTTCATGTAGAATACTCGCATGTCAATAACATATAACCCAAAACGAAAGAAGCGAGGCACAACTCACGGTTTTCTCGTTCGTATGGCATCAAAAGGAGGTCGTAAGGTTCTCTCTCGCCGTCGAAGCATTGGACGAAAGAAGTTGAGTGTATAATCTCTACGATAATCATGCTTCCAAAAAAGAAGCGACTCACTAAAGAAGACTTTAAAAAAACACGAGCACAAGTGTTTTTTCGTGGTAATGTACTCGACGTTGCACGTAGTCAGTCACAAGAACAAAAATTTGCTTGTGTTATTAGTAAGAAAAAAATAGCAACAGCAGTAGGGAGAAATTCTATTAAGAGAAAAGTGTATCATGCACTAAAGCAAGTACCCCCTCACCTACAAGGGGTGTTCATTATTTATCCAAAAAGTATTCCAAAGAACACACCATTTTCTTCTATTTCTGATGAAATTATTCGTGCATTTGCTACACTACAGTAATTATTTATTCTAAACAGGTATGTTCCACACTTTTTTCTACGAACCAATATATAATCTTCTTGTGTTTGTGCTTTCTGTGATGCCTCTTCATGACATAGGTGCTACGATTATTGTAGTAACTCTTATTGTGAAGATTGTTCTTCTTCCTATTAACCTATCCTCTCTTCGTACTCAGTACATTATGAAGAAACTCGAGAAAGAGATGGGGGCTATACGAGAACTTCAAAAAACAAACCCACAAGAAGCAGGAAAGCAAATGGTATCACTCTATAAACGTGAAAAAGTGAACCCTTTCTCGAGTTTTTTTGGAATGTTGCTTCAGATTCCTATCTTTTTCGCACTCTACTTCGCTTTTTCTAAAGGGTTTAAAGCTGATCCTTCATCGTTATATTCATTTGTATCATTCCCTGAAACTCTTCATTCCGTTGCATTCGGACTTTTCGATGTTACACAAAAAAACCTTATAGTAGCACTTCTTGCTGGAGTGTCTTCATATCTTCTTGCACGACGTCAGACACAAGGTATGGTACAGAAAAAAGAAGCACATGAGGAGTCCTTCCAAGATCACTTTATGAAATCAATGCAGATACAGATGTTGTATGTGATCCCAGTAATTGTGTTTCTTTCAGGTGTATACCTCCCTTCTGCGCTTGCACTTTATTGGTTAGTAAGTAATGTGGTGAGCTATGGTCTTGATGTGTATATGAAAAATAAGTTAGCACATCTAAAGCACTAAACTAAAAAAGTAGTAGTTAAAAATCTTCCACTAAACAGTGGAAGATTTTTAACCCTGCCTTTATATATTATTTAATTTTGGAGAAGATAAACATTTAAATGTCTCACAAGCGTAACTTTTTACAGTACACATTCCACCAGGATTAATAGGACACGCCCAACGCGGAAAATTATCACTAAAACCATCACTAGACTTACAATCACTACTTGGTGTGTTTGGGAGAGGGTCTGTACCACAACAGTTATATGAAGCAAAAAGCTTTGCTTCTGAAGGAACACCAGGGGTTAGAGTGCTTGTTACAGATATTTTATCTTTAATAAGCTGAATTGCATCCTTTATGTTTTGTGTTTGATCTGGAGAATTATCGCTTGGTAGACAACCTGAACCTCTGTTTATCTGCATAATTCCACAGTCTACAGAAACCACTTTACCATCTACCTTGTTTTCGTTTGGTTTTATAGGCATCCTACCCCCAGATTCTTTACACATAGCAACAATTACAATTTTGTAATCAACACCCTGTGCAGATGCTAACTCTTTTATTGTTTTAAAGTACTTCGTGTCACAATTTGATAGGATTGTACAGGTTTCTTTGGAGCAAATGCCATCTTTATCAGTTAAGCTACTTTTAAATGCTTTAAGATCAACCCCAGGACATATTGCTAAAGAAGTATCATTTTTGTTAGTTTTGTCTTGATTTGTTGTGTTAGGGTCTTTCACCACTGGATTATTTCCCCCCGACACCACCCCTCCTCCAATCCTCAACCCATCAAGATTGATATCACTTTCAAGAAATCCCCTGTTTACCGTATAGAGCACTAAGAACAATCCAAACACACCAAGAAGTCCAAGAGTAACCCTCTTAATCGTCTCATTAGACTTACGTATTCCTGCCTCACTTGCTTGTATTCTGTACACTCCTGCCATCACATATTTTCCAAACGCGGCTGCAACTATTACCGCAAAGAAGGTAGTAAAAAGAAATATAGAAACATCCCCAAAAGAAGTAGAGACATCGAAAGAAATTGGTCCATCAGCAATCTTGTTGAGGTAGTCTTGTTCGAGGGGTTTGTAGGTAATTCCGGCAGATGTGTCCATAGTAGGGATGGTATATAAGAAGTGTCTATTCTTCAGATGGTGTGCTGATATAGTCGCGGTTAAGAAGCCAAAGAGTGTTGTCTTTTTTATTGATGTAGGTAATAAGGGTGTTTGAGGTATTTACAGAAAGAGAAAGAATATCCATAGTACCATCATCATCAGTGAATTGGTAGATAGGAATCTCATTGCCGGTAAGTGGGTCTACTTGATAGATATCATCCTTAAAGTGAACAGAACCTTGATACCAGTCATCTGGTAGATTCTCACCTGACTTGTATGGTATTTTCGGTACACCACACACTAAGAAAAGCCCACTCCCCCACCCACATTTAGATGCAATGGTTTT
>CAZCQX010000062.1:0-4213 GCA_964500955.1 uncultured Candidatus Saccharibacteria bacterium
CCCTGTATACGTCGCGGGGTTAGATCGTGGTGTACGACCAATCGGTGACTGATCGATGAGCACCACACGAGAAATATACTCTGTTCCGGTGAACTCTTCACAGTTAAAAATTTTCACCGTCCTGTGTTTCCGTTCAAGTCGTGCGAGAAGATTGCGATGCAATATCTCATACATGAAGGAACTCTTTCCTGATCCAGAGACTCCTGTGATAACGTTAAATCTACCAAGTGGCACACTTGTGTTTAGATCTTTTATATTAAACACATTTCCGCCTTTTATTTTAAGAGTACCTTTATCTTGCTGACGTCTTACTTCAGGAACCGGTATTTCTTTCTCTCCTCGAAGGTAAGAAAGTGTGACACTTCCTGATTTATTTTTAGGAGCAGTGAGAAGCTCTTCCAGATATCCAGAGACCACCACCTCACCACCATGAATCCCAGCCTTCGGACCAATATCAATAATATAATCAGATGCAAAAATAGTATCCTCATCATGTTCTACCACAATAATGGTGTTACCTATATCACGAAGATGGGTAAGTGTCTTGATCAATCTATCGTTATCACGTTGATGAAGACCAATCGTTGGCTCGTCGAGCACATAAAGCGCCCCAACAAGCTGAGAACCGAGTTGAGATGCGAGCCTGATACGTTGAGCCTCTCCACCTGAGAGCGTGTCAGCTTTTCGGTTAAGCGCCAAATAATCGAGTCCAACATTTAACATAAAATCAAGACGAGACTCTATCTCACGAATCACTACTGACGCAATTTCTTGTTCTTTTTTTGAAAGAGGAAGACGATTGAAATATTCTTTTGCATCTTTTATAGAAAGCGCAGTGATGTCTACAATGTTTATCTTCTCAGTATCGTCGAGATACACATGGAGCGACTCATTACGAAGACGTTTTCCATTACATGCCTCACATTCATCTAAACCACCAAAATACTTAGTCCCAAGACCGTTACAAGTAGCACATGCACCGTATGGTGAGTTAAAAGAAAAGAGTCTTGGCTCTATCTCTGGGAACGAAAATCCGCAGGACGCACAAGAAAACTTATTACTCATAATAGTACGCTCTCCCATTATCTCCACCTCAAGAAGTCCTTCTGATTCATGAAGTGCTCTTTCGATAGCTTCAGAAAGCCTCGTGAGTGCATCTTTTTCTGTAGCTTTTGTACGCAGTTCGTCGAGTGTAAGTGAGTCAACGACGATAGAGATTTCGTGCTTCTTATTTTTATCAAGAAGTATCTGTTCGCGTAGACTTTTACGCACACCGTCTACCACAGCCTCAGTGTACCCTCTTCCTAGCATGTCATAGAGCATCTGATAGTACTCGCCTTTTCTTCCACGTACCACCGGAGAGAGGATGTGAACCTCTTCGTGGGAAAACTCGACACCGAGCATTTCTTTCTTTATAGACTTGTAGTCAACATGCTTCACTTTATCCAAAATGAAATGAAGAATTTCTTCATTGGTAAGCTTCTGAATCTTCGCACCACACTCAACACAGTATGGCTTACCGACACGTGCGTAGAGTACACGAAGATAATCATAGATTTCTGTAATGGTAGCCACTGTCGAACGAGGGTTTCTTCCTGCAGACTTCTGGTCGATAGAGATAGCAGGAGAGAGGCCGATGATTTCATCAACATCTGGTTTTTGCATCTGATTGAGGAACTGACGAGCGTACGCAGAGAGAGACTCAACATATCTTCGCTGTCCTTCTGCGAAGATAGTATCGAATGCAAGCGAAGACTTTCCAGAACCAGAAAGCCCCGTGAATACAATCATTTTATGACGTGGCATCTCAACAGAGATGTTTTTAAGATTATGAGTACGCGCACCACGAACAATGATTTTCTCAACGGAACCTTCTTCTTTTTTCTTGGATGGTGACATAATTAGTTTTGTTTAAAGCAATTGCCACATTATACCAAATTTGACAAGTTTTTTCAAAAGAGCTATGCCACGATGTAGAAACACCTCCAAAAAATAATACAGTAATGAAAAACACCGATCTCTCGGTGTTTTTCTGAGACGGGTTGGTATAGATTTTGCTATTTGAACAATCCAGTGAAAAATATTTTCATGTTAGAAAATACCCGTTGAAATACTCCTGTCTTTTTTGGCGCTTCTTTTGCTTGCTCTAGCGGAAGAGCGAGTTGAGCAATCATTCTTGCTTCTAAAGAAGAAGTTGTAGAAGAAAAAGTTCCCTGCACCAAGATGGTCTCTCCAACTTTCAAGCCAGAAAGAGAAAGCTCTTGCGCTCTTCCTCTGAAGCGTGTAGTACTAGCAACTGTTACCGTAACTGGCTTACCTAGAGCGTCCTGACTTCCATTATTTCTTGGTTGCAATGTGATTGTTGTGCTACTGATTGCGGTAATGGTACCAAGAACTCCTCCACCACGATTCATACCATTAAGACCCTGAAAAGGTTTTGTGTTAGTGGCATTTCCTTTAAACTGAGTCTTGTTTTCATCTTCAATTCTCGCCCTTAGACCCGACTGCGGTCCTTGTTCTGCTATAGCAAAACCCGCAATAGAAGAACATGACACTGTTATGATGATGAGTTTTTTAAGATGTTGATTCATATGTGAATAGATACATCCACCTTAAAGATGTGTGGGTGATCTTTATATAGTATTACATAGTTTCTTCTTTTTTTCTTTCAACAAGTCCACACAGGAAACTATTACGCTCCCATCATTTTCTTATAACATTCATAGAGAGCCCTCGTATCCGCAAGCGCGGTGTGGGCTTTTGCATTATCTACTTTTAAGAGAGTGCAGAGTGACCTGAGTGAGAACTTATCTGCTTGAGGAGCGTCGTAAAGTCGTGCGAACGCAACCGAAATAGTGTCGAGTTTCCCATAATGCATACGATTCTCTACGTACGTCTCTTCGAACGCTTTCATCACGAACGCATAGTCAAAGGTGAGGTTATGCGACACGAAAATACATCCTTGGGTTTTCTTAGAAAATTCTTCCATTGCTTTCTCTCTGTCTACCGCGAACATCCAATCCACTTCGTTATAACCGTTCACACGAAGAGCGTCTGGTTCTGCTTTTTCGATATGTTTCGGTTTTATCTTCCACTCAGCTTCTTCGACAAGTTCAAGCTTTGGACCCCTTCCTGGGCGTTCTACCTGACGTGCAACAATAACCGCGAGCTCAATAATCTCGTGTCTCTCTGGATTGGTGCCAGTAGTTTCTGTGTCAATAAAAGCTAAGTTGTGAACCTTCATAAAAATCGTATTTTGATATTATTCCTCTACTAGTAACGTCATCAAAGAATACCATAGAGCATCTATACCTCAAACTAAGAGGTGTCTACTTCAGATAATTGAGAATATTTTTTCTATGCTCAAGAAATGTTTTCGCATAATACATAAGCCCATTTTTTCCAGTAATATAATAAAGATACTCAGAAGAGACAGGGTCAAGCACGGAGGTGATAGCGTTTAAGCCTGGACTGTTGATGGCTTTCTTTGGTAAACCTTTGGTTTTGTAGGTGCTGGTTGCAACATCCACCTGAAGAGGCATATTAACGATAAGACGTTTGAGTAAAATACCTGCAACAACCCGCATGTCTTCTTTTGTTTTAGCTTCACCCTCAACTAAAGAAGCGAGCACGATAACGTCGTCAACATTTTTGAGAGGTTGCGGTAGAGATGCATTGAGAATAATACGTTCGGCTTTTGTTTGAAAAGTGTTATGCATTAGATCAATAACATCGTCTTCGTTAAAGGAAGGGAGCGGATAATAGGTTGATGGAAAGAGTTTCCCTTCAAGGTGTCGCTCTGCCACACGTTTAAGAAAAAGAGGAGCAGAGAAAGCTGGCAACTTCTCACGAAAAAGTTCTGCAGTTTGTTCTAGAGTGCTTCCTTCTGGAATGGTGACTGAAATAAGAGGAGCGTCCGGCTTTCCGCTTGTTATCTTCCTCACCACACCGAGAAGTGTTTCCCTCTGATCGAAATGATACTCACCAATCTGAATCCTTGTATCTTTACCAAAAAAAGAAACCATCGCCCGAAACGCAACAGGAGAAACCACAAAACCCTCTTCCAAAAGACGGTTACTCATGCTACGTAATGATTCATTCTCATGTACAGAAAAAGAGGTGTTTACAGGGAAACCTTCTGGTATGTGATACACCGCATTACGAACCACAAACAACCCCCACACTAAGAATGTAATAACCGCAGTGACAAGTA
>CAZCQX010000063.1:0-4178 GCA_964500955.1 uncultured Candidatus Saccharibacteria bacterium
ATTGCCAACTATATTCTCGCGGGGTACGGGACAGGTGCCATCATGGCAGTTCCTGCACACGACGAAAGAGACAGTGAGTTTGCAAAAAAATACACTCTACCTATTAAGTGTGTCGTGACTACAGAAGGCGATGATGTTACAGGAGAAGGGGTGCTGACGGCATCAGGAGAGTTCACAGGCCTTTTCTCAGAAGAAGCTCGTATAAAAATTCTTGAAAAAGTGGGAGGAAAGAAGACGAGTACTTACAAGTTAAAAGACTGGGTCTTCGCTCGTCAGCGGTATTGGGGAGAACCATTCCCAATTGTCTTTGATGAAAACCACAAGTCATATGTGGTTGCCGACAGTGAATTACCCGTAGCACTTCCGATGGTGGATGAGTATGAGCCAACAGGAACAGGGGAGTCCCCGCTTGCGAATATCAAAGATTGGGTGGAAGTGTATGGATATATCAACAGCGAGGGTGAGTTCGAGTCGCTTCCACAAGATGATGCGAGAGCGAAGTTGTTTCACCGCGAAACCAACACTATGCCTCAGTGGGCGGGGTCATCATGGTACTATCTACGTTATATCGATCCACACAATGATACGGTGTTTGTGGACTCCTCTAAGGAAAAGAAGTGGTCACCAGTAGACTTCTATGTTGGAGGTGCAGAGCATGCAACTCGCCACCTTATCTATGCACGTTTTTGGCATAAGTTTTTCTTCGATCTTGGACTACTATCCTATGATGAGCCTTTCACCAAGCTTCAGACTGTGGGACTTATTATGGCAGAAGACGGACGCAAGATGAGTAAGCGTTGGGGAAATATTGTGAACCCAGATGATGTCGTGCGTGAGTATGGCGCAGACACGCTTCGTCTCTATGAAATGTTCATGGGACCGTTCGATCAGTCTGTCGCATGGAGTACGAGCAGTATGGCGGGAGTGAATCGCTTCTTAGAAAGGTTCTACGCACTTAAAGACAAAACATCAGACATAGCTATTTCTTCGTCTGAAGCTGAGATGGTATTTCATCAGACGATTAAGAAAGTAGGTGAAGATATTGAGCAGTTCAAGTTCAACACCGCTATTTCTCAGATGATGATACTTCTCAATACTCTTGAAAAGGAAGAAAAAGTTGCTCTTTCTGTATACAAGGTATTCATACAACTTCTTGCACCATTTGCACCCCATCTTGCAGAAGAGTTATGGAGTGAGACAGAGAATGGTTCGGTGCACACAAGCACCTGGCCTTCTTATGACAATGCGAAGCTTACTTCAGACATGGTTACTATAGCGCTTCAGATAGGTGGTAAGCTTCGAGGAACTTTCACTGTGAAGAGGGGGCTCTCGGATGAGGAGGTTCTTGCCATCGCTCGAGCTCAGTCTGGGTACGAAAAGTATGTTGGAGAAACGATCCCGAAAAAAACCATAATTATAAAGGATAAGATTGTCAATGTTGTTATTTGACGTTTTAATTAAAATCTGGTAGAGTATAATAATACTATCTTAATAATCATATGTCAGGAATAACCTTTAAACCAAAAGCCGTTTCGAAGAAGTTGCTCACTTCGCTCAATCCTCGCACCCGAGAAATCGTGGTTAACCGTTATGGTCTAGAAAACGAAGACCGTATGACGCTTGAAGCAATAGGAAAGACATATGATATCACTCGTGAACGTGTTCGCCAGATAGAGAATTTCGCCCTTGCTACTATTCGAAAGTCTAAGGAGTACAAAGAGCATCTTTTCGTATTTGAGGAACTTAAGAAAATTATTAACGAACTCGGATCCGTTGTTTCTGAAGATCACCTCATGCGTCATATTTCAAAGGATCCTGTGATTCAGAATCATGTCAACCTCTATCTTGCTCTTCATGACGATTTCAAGAAGCACAAGGAGGACGATCACTTCCATTCTCATTTCACCACAGATGTGAAGACAGCGGAGCATGTTCGTGAAGCGCTTAAGAAGCTTTATGAATCTATAAGCGAAGAAGATCTTGTCCATGAAGAAGAGGTCTTCAACCGTTTCGTTGGGCATCTTGATCAGCTTGTTGAGGAATATAAAGGTAACAAAGATATTATCTATCGCTACCTTGCTCTCTCTAAGGTAATCGGGAAGAACCAGCTTTCAGAGTGGGGTCGTACATCATCTCCTCACGTAAAGGCTCGTGGTATTAAGGATTATGCATACCTCATTATGCGTCGCGCTAACCGTCCTATGCACTTCAAGGAAGTTGCTCAAGAAATCAACAAAACATTTGGAAAGAAAGCGCATGTGGCAACCTGTCACAATGAACTCATCAAGGACTCTCGTTTCGTACTCGTTGGGCGTGGTATGTATGGACTTAAAGACTGGGGACATACAGGAGGTGTGGTGAGAGATGTGATTATTGAAGTTCTCAAAGACGCAGCTCGTCCTCTCGCGAAAGATGAGATTGTGAAGAGAGTTCTCGCTCGTCGCATTGTTAAGCCTAACACTGTACTTGTGAACCTTCAGAACGCAAAGTATTTCAGAAAGGTTGCAGGAGATTACACTCTCGCGTAATGGTTACACGGGGTGTCGTAGAAAACACTGGTTACATAACCAGTGTTTTCTTTTGAGAAAGGCCTCTTCCTGGGGTATTTTCACATGGGATGATTTTGGGTGTGATATACTTTTGGTATGCAATTTGTCATCGACACTGGACTCTTTTTGTTATATGTCATAGGCTTCATGCTTCTGTGTGTGTGGTCATGGCGTTTTTGGATGATGTATATTAACCAAAAACATCTCAACTCTCTTGAGTGGCTTATGCTCGAGATCAAGCTCCCTCGTGAGACCAACAAATCTCCTTACGCAACAGAAGTTGCTGTTGCGTGTCTTATGCAGACAGGTGGTATTGGAGATAAGTATGCGAGAAACTTCAGAGGTAATCTCCCGGCATATTCTTCCCTTGAGATTGCATCCATCGAAGGGGTGATACATTTCTATATTCGTATTCAAAAGAAGTTTCGTGCTCTTGTTGAGGCTAACTTTTATGCGCAGTATCCTGGTATCGAAATAGTAGAAGCAAGTGACTATACACAAAAGATACGATACCATCATCTCTCTAAAGAGGTGAGTATGTGGGGTGCCGCGTTTCCTCTTAGTAAATCTTGGAAACCAGTCAATGAAGAGACAGGTAAGCCTTACTCGAAGAAGGGCAATAAAGAACCTAAAGATAAAGATGATGAGTATTCCATGCCTGCAGACTTCCTTCCACTTAAGACCTATGTTGATTACGGTCTCGACAAAGAGACGAAAGAAGAGTTCAAGATAGATCCTCTTGCAACTCTTCTTGAGATGATGGGAGGGTTAGGAAAAGGGGAGCATATGTGGTATCAGATCATCCTACAAGATGAGGGAGGAGTTTATAATGGAAAAAAGTTTCCAAAGTTTTATGTTAATGAAGCGACTCATGAGCATGTAAGTCTTTCTGATATGGCGGATGTTTATAAGAAACAAGCTCGTATTGCTAAGTATATTAAGAAAGGTGATAAGGTTGAGGATGAATATGGTGGCATAAAAACATTTACAAAAAAACTAGCAGACGGAACAGAGTCTACAATCGATGTTATGTACCAGAAAGCTAAAACAGTCGCTAAGAAAGAAACAGAACTTACCCCAGAAGAAAAAGCCAACTTAGAGGCTGTTAACAAAAAACTCTCCAAGCCTATCATTCTTGGGTGTATACGTCTTATCTATGTTGCAAAGAAAGAACTCTTTAATGGGCAACAGATTCAAAACATTCTTGCCTTCGGTAAGCCTTTTGCCGGAACGAATTCTTTAGCACTTACAGCATCTGACCCTTACAACTATCCTTGGCAGAATTTCAGAGGTCGTCGTACTCCATGGAGAAGCGAAGAAATGTTTGAAGCATATGTTGAGCGAGAAGCGTTTTTCCCTCACATCAAGCCAAGAGATACGTTAGATAAGTGGGAAGACTCTTTTTTCTGGAGTTCTACCATGAAGCAAAGGAAACTCTTCCGTATGATCTACGAGTCCATCATGCATCCATTTGACCATCCACACCCATCAGATGTGTCTGCGTTTAATCTTGAAGAGATAGCAACCCTATGGCATCTCCCTGGTTCTGTGGTTGCAACACCGACACTTCCTCGTATCGACAGTGCTAAGGGCACAGCCCCTGCTAACCTCCCTCTGTAACAGTCGTCT
>CAZCQX010000064.1:0-4156 GCA_964500955.1 uncultured Candidatus Saccharibacteria bacterium
ACATCATAAAAGCAGATCCTTATCTTAATGTGGATGCGTGAAGAATGAATCCGACTGAGCACGGGGAAGTGTTTGTGCTTAATTCTGGACTTGAGACGGATCAAGATATGGGGAACTACGAGCGATTTCTTAATCAAGACGCGAGTCATGCAGATTATATGACCTCTGGTATGGTCTATCAGTCTGTAATAGACAGGGAGCGCTCTCTTGGGTATGGCGGAAAGTGCGTTGAAGCGGTACCACATGTGCGTGATGAAATCATTCGTCGCATAGAAGATGCTGTGAAGAAAAGTAAGTCAGATATCTCGGTGATAGAGATAGGGGGAACAGTGGGTGACTATCAGAACATTATGTTCATAGAAGCAGCTCGCGTGCTCAAGCTTCGTCAAAAGGATGATGTTGCAGTAATCATGGTGTCGTACCTTCCTATCCCTGGGACTATTGGCGAAATGAAAACAAGACCAACCCAGCACGCTCTCCATCAACTCAACTCATACGGTCTTCATGCAGACTTTATTATTGCGCGAGCAGAAACTGAGCTAGATGATCGTAGAAAAGAGAAGCTTTCTATTTCTTGTAATATTCCAGTCGAGCATATTATCTCCGCGCCTGATATTAAAAGTATCTATGATGTTCCTGAAAACTTCGAAAAAGATAGACTGGGAAACCTTCTTGAACAAGTGCTTTCTCTTACTAAGAAAAAGTCGAATCTGAAAGAGTGGTCATCATTTGCAAAAAAGGTTCATACCGTAAAAAAAGAAGTAACTATTGCAGTGGTAGGGAAGTACTTCGATACAGGAGATTTCGTGCTCTCGGATGCGTATGTCTCAGTGATAGAAGCGATCAAGTTCTCCGCATATGCGGTCGGTGTTAAGCCAAAGCTTCTATGGCTCAACTCAAAACAGTTTGAAGGAGCAGGTGGTGCGCTTATGTGCAAAAAGATACTTGCTGACGTCGACGGTATCATTGTTCCTGGAGGTTTTGGTTCGACAGGTATCGAAGGGAAGATTGCTGTTATTTCATATGCAAGGAACAACAAGATACCATATTTTGGACTTTGTTACGGGATGCAGTTGCTCGTTATAGAGTATGCACGTAATGTTGCCTCTCTTTCTGGAGCTCATACAGTGGAAGTCGACAAGTCAACACCGTACCCTGTTATTGCCACCATGGAAGAACAAAAGAAAAAGATTAAAGAAGGCAACTTCGGCGGATCGATGCGACTCGGTGCGTACCCATGCCTTCTTAAGAAAGGTACAGTGAGTTACAAAGCATACACTTCCGCAAAGGTGGGCACAGAAACTAAACAAGGACGCCTCGTGAATGAACGACACCGTCACCGTTACGAAGTGAACGAGGCATATATTGCTATGTTGGAAAAGGCAGGAATGGTGTTCTCTGGCACCTCCCCAGAAGGACACCTAATGGAAATAGCAGAACTTAAGGAAGAAGTGCACCCGTTTTTCGTTGGAACACAGTTTCATCCAGAATTTTTGGCGCGACCACTTGCTCCACACCCACTCTTTACCGCTTTTATTAAGGCATCACTAAAGAAAAACAAGTAACCAAAGGCTCTTTTGGTGTTGTTGTGTATGCTCCCTTTTCTTATATTCGTCAACAAATTGTATCTTCTTTTTTCCGGTGTATACTACCAACATATGGAAACCATGCACCACAACGAAGCCCCACAACAAGAACAACTATCTATTGTAGAACAGAAGAGACAAGAAGCGTCCCTTTTCGTTGAACAACGAATCACTACTCTCATGCAAGAGGAGAATAATTCTCTCCTTCAGGCTGTGCATCGTGTGTATGAAGAGGTGAAAGGGAATGACTATCGTAAGGAACAAGCTACTGCGAAACTTCTCGAGTATCTTTCACTTGCAAACGAGGTTGGTCTACGTGAGGAAGAGATCGTGACAGCGTATCCTAACTTCGCTTCCTTCGTGAAGAAGGGGGCACCAGCAAACGACGCTAGGTATTTGGTTACTCAACACAACTAATCTTTACATATGTCTCATAGCTCTTTTGATACTTTTAATTTTGAATCCGCAATACGTTGGCACCTCGATCAAGTGAGGAAGCTTCGTGCTCCGACAGGACTTTTCACAGCATCTGCTCATGATGTTGCAACGGGGTATAACAAGGCGTGGCTTCGCGATATTTATTTCATGACACTTGGGTTCAAGTATGCAGGTGAGATGGATGTGGTACGAGATGCAGCGAAGGCACTTCTCCAGATTCTTGCGAAGCATAAAGATAAGATTACTTGGGCAGTACACAACAAACCTTTCGAAACATGGCAGTATATTCATGCGCGATATAACCCTGAAACGTTCGAAGAATATTGGGAAGAGTGGGGGAACAAACAAAATGACGCGGTGGGTGAAGTGCTCTACCTCATCGCAGACTGTGAAGTCACTGGGCATCCTGTGGTAGAAACCGACGAAGAAAGATCTCTTGTGCAACTTCTTGTTGAGTATCTTCACGCTATTGAATATTGGCAGGACGCAGATTCTGGTATCTGGGAAGAGAATCAAGAAGTTCGGGCATCATCTATCGGTGCTGTAGTGCGAGCGCTTAGGACAGCGCAACAGCTTCCGTATGTTTCTATTCCAGAAGGAATGATAGAGAAAGGAGTAGAAGCATTACGAAAGCTTCTACCACGTGAGACCCAAACGCGGTTCTGTGACCTTGCGCTCTTATCACTCATCTTTCCTTTTGAGGTAACAACAGATGAGGAGAGGTCTCTAATCTTGGCTAATGTTGAATACTTTCTCACAAGAGATATGGGGGTAATTCGTTACAGAAATGATCGTTACTACAACAAGAACAAGATTGATGGATACTCAGAAGAAGCGGAATGGTCTATGGGGCTTGCATGGCTTGCGATTATCTATGCCAAGATGGGGGATAAAGAAAAAGCGGAACACTATCTAGAAAGAGCAGGGAAGACGGTGAACAAAGACGGGCTTATTCCTGAGCTTTGGTTCTCCCACACAGAGACTCCAAATGAAAATATTCCTCTCGGGTGGGCGGAGAGTATGTATGTAGTTGCGCTCATTGTGGTCCAAGAACTGAGAAAAAGAGCGGTCTAGAGAAGGTCTATTCTCTATTAACAGCTGTGGTCTTGTAATACCTGATATACTTTTCGTATGAAAAAGAACTCTATCTACATGTCGATTGTCTTGATAGCGATTGTGTGTGCGTTTGTGTATATGGTGTCTAATAAAAATAGCACACAACTACAGCAAGCTTCTAAAGCGCAGACATCTTCCCAAGAAGCAGAAATCACATTACATCCGATCGTTGTTGAGCGTGCCTCTTTCGGGTACCCGGTTGGGTATGAGCGTTTTGATAGACCAAAGATTACCACCACTAAAACACTCGGCGCACTCGTTCTTTATAAAGGAACAGAAGATAATAATAATTTTTTCCTAGGAAGACCGACTACACAAAAGGAGCCACCTACTACCATTACTTTAGATGTCTATGCTAATGAAAAAAATCTTTCAGTAAAAGAGCTTCTAAAAAAAGACCCAGTATACCCAATCATCCAAGAAACCATCAAACCTTTTGTGCTTGATGGTAAGTCTGGAGAATATTTCGAATGGGACGGGTTATACAGAGGAAGAAGTGTTGCGGTTACCTATCAGGGTGTGACCTACATATTTTCAGTAACATCACTTTCGTTAGAAGATTCTATTTTAAAAGATTTTGAAATCCTCCTAAAGACGGTGCGTTTCAATTAATACATATGAAGGAAGGACATAGTAACACCACGCATAACTATCCTGTCACTTCTCGAGTGAAGTACTACGCTTCGCTACTTGAAGGTGTGCTTCTTTTTATAGTGAGTGTGTATGCGACACACCTCGCAAGTAGATATGCAGAAATTAAAGCGAGCAACTTCGTCGAAGATATTATCTTGAGTAACACAAGAGTGTATGATTTTGAAATTGTGTTCGTACATGTTGCTATCATGCTCATCCTTTTCGTTGGAGCTCTGTGTCTTAAATTTAGAGCAATGGCACCTTTTACTCTCAAGACAGTGTCACTCTTTATCATCATAAGAGCGATGTTTGTTTCTTTGACTCATATTGGACCTTATCCAACCAAGCTTGATCTTGATTCAAGACTCCTTGACTTCATTACC
>CAZCQX010000065.1:0-4080 GCA_964500955.1 uncultured Candidatus Saccharibacteria bacterium
AAAAAGAAATATAGAAACATCCCCAAAAGAAGTAGAGACATCGAAAGAAATTGGTTTGTCAGCAATCTTGTTGAGGTAGTCTTGTTCGAGTGCTGTGTAAGTGACAAGCATAGATAGTGGTATTATTTTCGTGTATCAAACACGAACTCAGACTGAAACGTTCCCTGCTGAAGACGTTTGTCTGGTCCGTAGACAGTAATAGAAAGGTTCTTGATTCCGTAACTATTTTGTGCAGGAGAAAACGCAAGAATTCTTCCTCCAAGAGGAGTGGACTCCATACCGTTAAGAAGCCACTTAAAGGTAGGAGTTTTGTCACTTGTTTTTATGGATTTAGAAACATAAAAAGGTTCAAGAATGGTTGCGAAGTCTTTCGTGGTTTCGAATCTTTTCCCTATATTTTTATCGAATAGGGTGCCGAAAAGCTCGTCGTACTCATAGAGTTTAGGCATCACTTTATGATGGATGATGGTGATGGATTTGGTCGCGGTTGCACCGTCTTTGTTTTTCACTACGACCTTCACCTCATTTTTCGTTCTTAGAAAATCAAGCGCGACCGTTACTGACTGTTTCCCTTTCCCTTCAGCATTTCGTATGATGGCGTCATTGAGGTACCAGGTGTAAGAAAGTTGTGATGGATCAGAAAGTGTTTGATCAGAACCCATAAAAGGAAGTGCGGTAACTTTAACCTCTGCTCCATCAGATGGGAGAGATCTCCCTGGATAAAAATGAGGAACATAACTCTCAGGTGCCTCGTATATAAGAGCAATAAAGGAAGGGGAAAGGGTTAGTTGTTGGGTCAGTGAATAACCGGTGTTGCTAGATACCTCTACTGTGATGATGGATTGTTCACCAACAGCTCCTGTTGTTGTGGTTAACACTTTCTCCCCTTCTCCTTCTAAAACAGTAGTACTATTAACTTTCCATACAAAATGAGCAAAATCAGGATTAAAGGAGTAGGAGTTAAATGAAAGAGTGACCTGACTATGTGGTTCTGGGTTTTTTGGGGAAATTTTTATATCTCCATTTACCTGTGTTGTTGCGATGCTTTTTTGAATACCAAAACTGCACACAACTACAAGTACATATAAGAATGTAATAGTACGGCGTATCATGAAATAGCTTGTTTCGAACCTTCGAGTTCTTCCTTCATTTCTTTTATCTTCAAAAGCTGAGCAGGGTCACTTGTAATAATCTGATCTTCCGTGTACGATGCAACAACTTTTATGGCAACGTGCTTAAGTCCTGCGAAGAAGATACCCTCCCCAACTCCAGATTCAAGAAGAAGGAATTTTTCTTCGTTGGTTAAGTTGAATGTTTTTTGAACAACATCAATAGAGGAAGGTGACTGTTTAAGAAGGATCTGAATAGAAGAGTTCGTGATAATAGGAAGACCGTACTGAGATTTAAGAAAGTCGCCAACGTCTTGAGTAATCGTTGCGAGTCCTAGGAAGTACTTTCGTCCCCTTTTCGCAAGACTAAAAAGGAAAGAAGCGGTGTCGTCATTCTTCATCATAATCCACGCTTCATCCACTACAAGAAGACGCTTCTTTAGGTTCTTACGAACAGCATTCCATATGTGGTGGGTGATGATATACATTGCAACAGGTTTAAGCTCTTCTTCCATGTCACGAATAGAGAAACAGATAAGCTTCTTGTTGATATCAATATTAGTTGGTTCGTTGATGAACCCTGCCCAAGTCCCTTTTGTATATTTCTGGAGACGTGCAAGAAGACTCTCTGACCCAGTGATTCCTTGAAGTACCATCTCAAAATCAGAAAGAAGTGGTGGTTCAAGGAGTGTAAAATCAGTATCACCGTTAATATCTTTCAAGGCATAGGTTTCGGTGATCGCTTGATCGATAATAGCGTCTTCTTCAGGAGTAAGCCCTCCAAGCATTACACGAAAGAGTCCAACGAGGGTTACGATATTGGAACGCAAAACTTCACTTGGTGACTCATCTTCTGTTGGGTGTGGGAGATCAAAAGGGTTAATATGATGATCACTCACAAGGGAGATGTTAAAGTAACGGCCACCCACGGACTCTGCGAGGAATTCATATTCTCGTTCTGGGTCGATGATAATAACTTCAGTATCGAACATGAGCGTTCTTAGTATTTCGAGTTTCGTGAAATAGCTTTTACCGGAACCAGATTTTGCAAACACGATGGAATTATAGTTTTCGAGAGAAAATCTGTCGAAAAGAATAAGACTTCCATTGTGACGGTTAAGTCCATAGAGAATACCTTTGTCAGAAGAGAGGTCAAATGACACAAAAGGAAAGAATGATGAAAGTGGGGAGGTGTTAAGCTTATTCTTAATCATCAGACTGTCTTGACCAAGAGGGATGGTCGAAGTAAAACCAGTCTCTTGTTGGAAGATTGTTGGCTTTATGTACACGAGCTTGCTTTCCATAATGTTACGTATCTCATTTTCTGCTTTATCAAGTTCGGTTTCTGATTCGCTATAGATAGTGATATACATTGACACTTCGAACATTTTCTCCTGAGCTTGTGTGAGTCCGTCACGGAGGTCTTCTAGGTCTTCATACGCAACATCGAGTTCTGGATCACGTACCTTGCCTTGCTCTTCCCTTTCTAGAATCTGACTTTCTACCTCCGCTACTTTTCTTTGGAAGGATTTCATCACCTCCCCTGTGTTAAGTGGTACGACATGTATCGCAATATCAAATACTTTATCTAGGTTAATGAGAGGACTAAGCCAGTTATCACTTAAATATCTTGGGTATGAGATAACAAAGAACGATCGGGCAATTGTCGATCCTAGATTAAGTGATTTTGGGAGTATCTCAAGAGCGCTCGGTGCGATGATGTCCTTTAACTGCATTTCTGCAATCTTATACACCTGTTCTGGCAAAATAGGAGACACAGGAGAACTCTTCGCTTGGCTCTGGTTGTTTTTTGTAAGAAAATCAAGTATTCCCATAAGTAAAAAATGAATTAGTTAAGTTTCGGAGCGTGGCCGACCGCATCACTTGGATTAAAGAGCTTATAGTACAACTCGATAAGTTCCTCGGAATCAAGCTTTTGAGCTCTAATACCAAAACGTGACAGGCCTTGTATAATTATAAGAACACGTTGTTCAAGTTGCATTCTGTTTGCTTCGAATGCTGTTTCTGAAGATATACTGTCTTTTCCACCGATTCCAGGAATAAAAGAAGGTGAACCGCTTGATGCGGTGGCGGTGTTCCCAAAGTAAGGAATAACGATAAAGAAGTGTTTTGTCATAATACTACTCTCATCAGTAAATTTTTTAATGAAACCCATGTACTCATGTATCTGTATTTTAAGAAGATCTTCCTTTACCTGCTTGCTTCTTTCTTGGAGCACGTCAAGGTAAGGTTCTATACGAAGCTTTCTTGATTGTATGAAAAATTGTACAGGGAAATCGAGCGAGTTGAGAAAGTTCTGAAACTGTGAAATAACCGCCATAAGCTCATCATCACTCTTAAGTCCTAAGTTAAGAGAGTTAGTAACAAGCACAGTACGAAGCTCGCCTGTTTTTAGAGTGATGACACCGTCACGTATTTTTTCGATGGGAACGAATTGTTGTGTTGCGGAACCTTTAGACATACTTATGAGTATACTACAGAGTGTACTCTACAACCTGTGTATGTTATTCATCTTTCTGTGAGTTGTGTTCAAATACATCTAACCCAAGGGCAACGTCGTGAATCCTATCCTGATTGGTTTTTTCTATAATGATTTCTTTTTGGGTTTCGTTCACCACTTGATTGATAGGATCGTTTTTGTTTTCTGATTTTGGTTGATTCCAGGTGTAGAGTTTCGGGTTGGTGTAGTAAGAAAATGCACTCTCTAAGATGTCACCAAAAGGGCGGTTGTTGACTTTTACAAACGCAAGCGCAATGAAGAGACCAGATACTGGGATGATGATGAGTGTGGCAATAAACTTGATAGATATAAAGGTCCAAATAATAAAGGCCAATCCTCCCGCCCCTGCAATATAAGCAAACTGCTTTAACGTAAAAGGACCAAAAACTTTATCTTCTACATCAATGAATTGTGGAACTCTAAATTGCATATGAAAAGTATAACACGAGT
>CAZCQX010000066.1:0-4045 GCA_964500955.1 uncultured Candidatus Saccharibacteria bacterium
ACCTTCTGTGTACCGTGTATACTAAATAACATGTCTGTTCGCATACTACAGTTTGTAAATGGAGAGTGCTATCATATTTACAATAGAGGTAATAGTAAACAGGTGATTTTCCACGATGTTCAAGATCATGAGTATTTCATAAAACTTCTTCAGTGTATGAACACAGAAGATCGTATAGCTATCCGTGATGTGGAAGATAAAAATTCTCTAAAGAAAGAGTGTATTGTTTCTATTGGTTCATACTGTCTTATGCCTAATCACTTTCATATTCTCCTTAAACAGGAAAAGGAGGGTGGTGTTTCTAAATTTATGCAGAAGATTTCAACTGCCTACGTGATGTATTACAACAAAAAGTATAAACACAGTGGCAGTCTATTCGAAGGGAAGTTTAAATCAAAATACTCTGGCACCGATGTTTATTTGCGTTATTTATTTTCTTATATCCATCTCAATCCGCTTAAAATTTTAGATCATGAGTGGAAACTTAAAGCGAGCAACATTCCAGAGACAATGCTACATTTTTTGGAGTCATATAGATATTCTTCATTTCTAGAATACTATACTAACACTTTTACAATTGTTGCCAAAGACGCATTCCCGGATTATTTTCCAACAAGAAGTGATTTTGTAAAAGATATTCAGTCTTGGTTTCCTAGAGGCTCCATGTGAAACCTGTGAGTTCTCCATAGGCAAGACCTATGTATCCACATAGGTCTTGCCTATGGAGAACTTGCGAACGTTTGTATTTATGTGGTAGTATTATGGTCATAAACCAAAGAAGTAGGTCTACGAATGAAGGTGAGTAGATATTGAGCACAGCAGTGCGAAATATAAAAATCTCGTTTGTACATAATCCCTGCGGAGGTTCTTCTCATCAGTCTTGCGCTGATTTTCAGAAACCACTTTTGTTTATCAGGTGAATTAGTCACTTGTTCTTTATTGCTATGGTGAGAGGACTAATTACTCGCAACCAATCCTATATCTAGTTATATGGCACTCACACGCACAAAGAAAGCTGAACTTATCGCAGGGTATACCTCTGCTCTTAAGGAAGCTAAGAGCGCTGTGTATGTTAAATTCAAAGGCCTTTCTGTTGCAGAAACTAGTAAGTTGCGAGATCAGCTTTTCGGTGAAAACCTTCACTACACTGTAGTGAAGAAAACACTCTGGGGTCGCGCAACTGAAGCAGTTGGAACAAAGGGGGATGCTCCAGAAGTCGGCAGTGAACTCGCTGTTGTCTACGGTTCAGACCTTCTTTCTCCTGCTCGCATCGCATATGAATTTAGCAAGACTCATAAGGATACATTCGGTATTGTTGGTGGTATTTTCGATGGACAGTTTAAGTCTCAGGCGGAAATGCTTTCAATCGCAACCATCCCTCCTCGTGAAGTTCTTCTTTCACAGCTCGCATACCTTCTCAAGTCTCCTATGCAAAAACTTGCAATTGGACTTAATGAGGTCGCACTCAAAAAATCAGCATAAACCTACTTTTGGTTTTTGCTCAAGCAAGACACTTATCAGTACACAGTCTGTACTTGCTAAGTAACAAGCTACTACTAACGATTAACTACTTACATTATGGAAAAATTTGCAGATCTTTTGACAAAGATTGAAAACATGTCAGTGATTGAACTTAACGACCTTGTTAAGGCTATCGAAGAGAAGTTCGGTGTTTCTGCGGCGGCTGTTGCAGCAGCTCCAGCGGCTGGTGCTTCTGCTGACGCAGCAGAAGAGAAGTCATCTTACACAGTACACCTCACTTCAGCAGGTGAAGGTAAGATCGCTGTTATGAAGGTTGTTAAGGAAGTGCTCGGTCTTGGTCTCAAGGAGGCTAAGGATCTCGTTGACGCTGCTCCATCTGACCTTAAGGCAGATATGAAGAAGGCTGACGCAGAAAACTTCAAGAAGCAACTTGAAGAAGCCGGAGCGAGTGTAACGCTTAAGTAATCGAAGATTACTTAAGCGTTAGCGAGCGGAGGTGTCGACTCCATTTCCTGGGTTCCTGGGAAATGGTTCGACCAAGGTGCTTCTGTTACTCTCAAGTAATCCACCCCTCTTTTCAAAAATCCCTCCACGTGAGGGATTTTTGTTTTCCTCGGTATTCTTTGAATCTGTGCGGAATAAAAGTGGAATGTCGTAGGTGGTAGTCTACTTTTGCATAGAATACGAAAAAACTGTAGGATATCTAGTGGGGTGTTGTTTGGTATGTTGTAGACAAAGGAGGTACGGTATGGCACTAAGACCTGTCACCTTCTTGCAGGAGGTGAGGCGACGAAAGAAGGAACAGCATGAAGAGAAGAAAGCTGTTGCCAAGGAAGCGCTAGAGTTGTTCAGGTGGCGCATAGAAGAAGACTTTGTGCAAAAAGCACCAAAGGAGCACATGTCTCCTTTAGAAAAAGTCGAATATGTGCGCACACAGAAGGACAAGAGAGCGCAAGTGTACAAAGCATTGTTCGATACGCTTTCTGCACACGGTGTGAATGCTTCTACTTCTCAAAGTATCGCTAAAGAAATGGCGGAGCAGAAGAGTTTGTTTGTGAGGTACTGGTTGCGCGAGTTTTCTCGTCGTAAGATTGCCACCCTTGCAGACATCAAGTCTCCCGCTGTTGATACGTTCGTGAAGATTCTCTTGGTGGTACGTGACATGTATGCGTCTGATGATGTTGCTCATCTTTTGCCGATTGATCAGGTGATTGATACGGTGATAGATTACATCTTTTCTCAGTCTGCAAAAAAAGCACGGTAAGGGTTATGTCCTTATCGTGCTTTTTCATTATGACCACGAACTTAGCATCTTCTTTGTCGAAACTCCTTATTTTTTCGTCGTCGTACTTCTAGTACGTCTCCTTAAAAATAAGGGTTTCTTCGCGAATCTCATCTACGTGCGTAGGTCCTATTCGTATACCAGCAATAGGATGTACAGAGTTTGTTCTCATGGTAGGCGATATTAGGCAATTTTTTTAAAAAAATGCTAGTAGAAATAAGGTTTTTCTTTTGGTACACTCGTAGGTATATGGAACTACTATCACGATTGCTCGGCGGAACAGAACGAGTGAAACTTATGAGATTTTTTCTTCACCATGAAGAGGGGATTTTTTCTCCAAGTACGTTATCAGAAAAAACAAAAATTAAAGAGGTGGTAATAAAAAAAGAGCTTGCGTTTCTCGCATCTCTTGGGTTTATAGAAAAGAAAAAAGCGAAACTCTTCGTCACTGTTGGAAAAGGAAAGAAAGCGGTACAGAAATTAAAAGAAGTTAACGGCCTTATGTTGAACCAGGACTTCCCCCTTAATGATGCGCTCAAAAATTTATTATTCGATTTTCAGGCGATAGATAAAAAGGAGCTCGCTTCACGGTTCAAAGCAACAGGAAGAATCAAGCTATTCCTCACTGCAGGTATCTTCATTGGTGATGAGAAGTCTCGACTCGATGTGCTTATCGTTGGTGAATCAATGAAAAAACCAAAAGCAGAGAAAGAATTTGAGATTCTCTCGGCAGAACTTGGACGAGAGGTTGTCTTTGCAGTGATGGATGTGGAAGAGTATATGTATCGTCTTAAGATGTATGATAAGTTCGTGCGTGATGTGCTCGATATGCCGAATGAAAAGGTAATTGATAAGATTATTACTCTGTAGTTTTTATTTCACCGTCGTTGTTGAGTGTGCGAACATATGACTTGAAAGTGGTAATGTATGCCATGAAGCGCATGTAATCGTCGTATGTTGTAAGTACAGGGGAGGTGGTGTCCTTAAAATGAGTATTGGTGAGACCAAGAGCTTCTGCTTTTTGGTTCATGAGGGCGACGTACGACCTTTCTCCAAGTGTTTCTACATATCTTCTGGTGACTTCTTGGTTTCCATTACGAACAAGGAGAGGGAGCATCGATCGTCTGGTGGTGTAAGTGCTACCATCAACCCCAAGAACAGGGTTGTCCTGAGTGAGTGCTTCTAGGGAGATTGTGGCAACCATGATGTTGGTCATGTCGATGTTGCTAAGTGTGGTCGATGCTTGTGTTGTTGGAAGGAAGTCAGTGTCTTGTCCTTGTG
>CAZCQX010000067.1:0-3976 GCA_964500955.1 uncultured Candidatus Saccharibacteria bacterium
CGCTCACGAAGTTCTTCTAGCATTTTCCCTGCGACTCCTTCTGTTGCCTCTTGCGAAAGGGGGAGATACATCACCGTTCCATCGAAACGATTCACAAGCTCTGGCTTAAAAATCCCCTGCTCAAGCACCGCACCTATGACACGTTGTTTCACCTCAGCAATCTTTTCTTCGGTATCACTCGCGGAAAGACCACTTTCTAGTATGAATTGTGTTCCTGCGTTTGAGGTTGCGATAATAATCTGTGAACGTAGAGAGACAACCTTACCCATTCCGTTAGTGAACACCCCTTCGTCCAAAATACGCAAGAAGAGATCCTTTACATCCTTCGAAGATTTCTCGAACTCATCTAGAAGAAGCACTCCATACGGTCGAGCATGCACAAGTCGCGCAAGGTCACCCTCCTCATTCTCATTTCCCAATAAACGCTCTGCAGAAAGCGGGAGCGCATACTCACCCATATCAATACGCGACATATGTTCCTCGCTTCCAAAAAATACCCTAGCAAGCGTTTTAGCTGTCTCTGTCTTTCCAGAACCTGTTGGACCAAGGAAGAGGAATGTTCCCATAGGCTTCTCTCCACTCACCACACCAGAACGAATGCGACGCATCGTGCGAGCTATAGAGAGGAGTGCTTCTTTTTGGCCTTTTACCTGTTCTTCTAAAATGGTTTCTAGATGAAGAAGTGTTTCCTTCTCTTCTTCGTGCACCTTTCCTGTAGAAACACCTGTAACAGTCTTTAGGTATGCATCAACATCATCACTTGTGACGTAGCCCTCCTTTCTGTCTTCAGTAAGAAAACGAATAACCTCGCCAGCTTTAACAAGAGGTGCATCTTCCACGAAGTAGGCGTGAAGCATGCGCGCAGTAGAGAGAAGAGCTTGGTATGAAAAAATTCTCCTACTGAAACGCTCGCTTGCGAGAGCTTTATCTTCAAGAAACGGAAGGAACAACTGCTCACTTAGATCGCGCATAACAATAGTCTCGAACCGCTCATCGAACACACGTCTGTAGCTATCTTTCGCACGCACCGCTTCATCGGTGAGTATGACAACCGACACTCCTGTGTGGCTAATGTACGGATCAATAAGTGAAAGAAAGTCACACCCTACCGCATGACATAGTTCTGAGAGCTTCACAACATCATCGATCACGAAAATAATATTACGCGCAACAACCGCCTCATTGAATACAGAAATAATACTGTATTCAAGTTCCTCCTTAGAGTTGATAAGCTCGAAAGCACCAGCCTTGAGCAAGAACATTCTCTTGAACTCTATCTCGGAATACACACTGCCTTCGTTCATAGCGCGAGCAAGCGCGAGCGCGACTGTATACCTCCCTGACCCACGAGGACCAACAATAACTGCGTTCGCTCCGTGGTTCTTCGAGAGAATTTCTTCGAGCTTGTTCATTTCTTCTTGGTGAAGAATAGTGCTACCCAGTTCTCGCATCTTGTTGTCATACATCATCTCATCAGCAAAGCGCGACATATACTGTGTCATCCCGTATGACAATGTCTTGGCGAACCCTCGTGTCTTCGAAAGGTTCTCCCTCCACCACCATGCGGTACGAAGCTTCTTCGTCTCAAGCAGTCTGTCCATCCATATGGTTGTACCGATGAACGCATCTTTTTGTACTCCAAGAGTAAAGAGATGTGAGGCAAATGTTTGATCGCTTAGATATAACGCTCTAAAAAGAGATCCAAGGGTCACATGTTGCCCTTCCATGTACGGTGTCATCTCATAAGGAATATCTATCGTACGAAATGTTTCTATGAGGGGCTCCTTAGTAAGCATAAGTCTCTCGAAGAGGAACTTGCTTTCCTTGTGTCTTGCGAGATTTTCAAAAAAATACCCTGGGGTTAAAAAAACTTCCGCAACTTCATACGTAACAGTGCTCTCCTCTTGTGAAAACACTCTACGAACTCCTTTCAAATAATACTCAAGGAACATCCCCTCTAAACCAAAAGCAAGAAGAAGGAGACTAAACGATGAGACCACCAAAAACACAAGATGAGGTAGTGACACAAGAAGTGTCGGCATACTACTCGCAAGCACAGGAATAGTCTCGATACTACGCACCACCGTAGGGATATAAAGAGAAGCAATAGTAAGCATGAGCAGAAAAAATGAGAGCAGGAAGGCAATCCAAAGAATCGTTCTCACCAAAATACGCAGTGACCACGGCACTGTGTTAATAGAAACCGCGTGACGATATGCTAAAGCTTGAGAAATAATAGTGTCTTTGTTCATAAGATTGTTATACAACAACAGTAACAAGAAGATAAAGAGCGAGTAAAAAGAGGAGAGGGAGAGCAATCCACGACATAAGCACAAGCACCATCACCGCTACTGTACAGATAATAAAGAAAAGCCCAAGCAGAATGAAGAAGCTTCGAAGAAGTGCTCCGATGATACGCATTACCCCTTTACTGATAATGATTGCAAGTATATCTTCATCAACGATTCTATCTTTCAAACTAATCTGCACACTGAACATCGGATTAAAAAGTGTTCTAAGAAAAAGATCGATAGAAAACAAATTAAAAATGAATCGCACGAACTCACTAGTGAGTGTCACAATATGAGGTACCCCATAACGGTAATGCCAAAAAATATAAGAAAAAGGCATACAATAAAAGTATACGTTGAGTATACAAACAAAGCATCAATAAAGCGAATCGTTTCTTAATAAAAAAACACCCACTCGGCGTTTTTTGGTTCAAAAAGTCTAGACAATGTCGATGAACACGAGGGCGTGGTCGCTCTCTACTTCATGCTCAATAGCACCTTGAGGGAGTCCGCTATAGTCCTTGAGTGTTTTATTTTCAACAGACACCCTCGCCGTGTTCTCTCGTATCCAAGGAGAAACGATAAGTGTGTCGAACGTAAGTCTATTCCCTCGATGAATATGCGTTGTCTTATCTTCAGCATATCCAACGAGCACATCTGAAAGTCGCAAGTCTTCGGTCAGTCCTGATTTGAGAATATCAAGACCACTACTGTTGTTGTGTTCATTGAAATCACCTAAAAATATGACTTCTTTTCCTTCTTGAATACTGGTATTAGCGAGAGTTCTAAGCGCGCGGAGCTCGAGCATCTTATAGAGCACGGCACGGAATTTCGCCTCAGTGAATGCGATGGGATCATTTTCGGTGTTGTCACCTTCTAAGTACTCAGGAATGAGGCTTTTAAGATGGAAGGTTACCACACGAAGTGGACGCTCGAGCACCCCTTCAATATCAATCACAAGCACGTCTCTTCTGCCGTGTATAGGTGGAAGCTGTGCAGTGTCTCCTGCCACTTGCACACTTGGAAGCGTAAGGAGTGGGAACGCTGTACTCGTCGCGGTGATGTTATTTTCTAATGCTTTTTTGAACAAAACACCGACTCGTATTCCTCGACTGTTTGGTTTTGCAAGCACATACGTATACCCGAGCGCTTCACTTATTTCTTTCACTGCTTGTTCACCACCAATTTCCTGAAGACAAATAACGTCAAGATCAAGCTGACGAAACAGTGTAGTGAAGTACTGAACACGCTCTCTAAAAAAAGCCTCGGTTACTGCGTCTGTTTTCGTGCTATCAATAAATGTTCCCGGATCGTAAAGATTACGAACGTTATAGGTTGCTATTTTCATGTACACAAGTGTACCATACAGGCTTGTAGCAGGGCAGTATATGAAAGAGTCTGTGTCATGAAAAAGAGCGACGCCGTAGGTGTCGCTCTTTTCTTTTTTATCCTTATTTCTTCTTCGCTGGAGCTCCTGCTTTTGGCACCTTGGCACCATAGAGTGAGCGACCCTGACGACGAGCATCCACTGGAGTTGCGTCGAGGCGTCCACGGACGATGTGATAACGTACACCAGCCAAGTCCTTCACACGTCCACCACGGATGACTACCACTGAGTGTTCCTGGAGCTTATGCTTCTCTCCTGGGATGTATGCCGTTACTTCCATACCATTAGTGAGACGTAC
>CAZCQX010000068.1:0-3936 GCA_964500955.1 uncultured Candidatus Saccharibacteria bacterium
TGGGAAGAGTTTACCGATGAGGTACTTAAGACACTTTCTGATAAAAAGGAAGGGGTTGTGTTTATACTGTGGGGGAATTTTGCACGAAGTAAGAAGCATCTCATTGATACTAAGAAACACCTAGTGCTTGAATCTGCGCACCCATCACCTTTTTCGGCATATGGTGGTTTTTTTGGATGTAAGCACTTCTCAAAGTGTAATGAGTATTTGAAACAGCAAGGAAAAGGCGAAATTTCTTGGTGAAGAAAAGTGTCACAAAAAGCCTGCTTCGATTGTTATAGTAAGTATAAGGGGACAATCTCCTTGTGTATTAGAAAATTAAAACAAGAACTCTTTTTATGAAAAAAATTATTGTCAGCACTCTGCTTGGAGCGGTAGCACTTTCTGTAGGCACATCTCTTGCTTCTCAGGAAGGAAACCCTATGTTCCCTTTTTCACCTGAAGTTTCAAGAGTTGAGTCTGTTCGTGAGGAGAAAGATCTCAACATCGGCACCACGCTTGATAGAATTAAAAATAAAGGTCGTATTTTAATTACACAGCGTATCAACGCACTTAACGCTAATAAATCTACTATTGAGTCTAGTAAACAGCTTACTGACGCGCAGAAGTCGTCTATTGTTACTCGTATTAATGACAATGTAACACGTCTGACTACACTCGGTACCACTCTTGCATCAAGTACTGACGCCACAAGTTCTAAGGCGCTCGTTAATTCTATTTTTACTGATTTTAGAATCTACGCCATCGTGATTCCTCAGGTTCGTCTTGAAAAGAGGATTTATGATCTTCAGAACCATGCAGGCAAGCTTTCTGATCTTTTCATAAAAACTCAGGCAAAGATTGATGAGAAGAAGACCGCAGGGAAGGATGTGACCACTTGGCAGAAAGCGCTCGATGATGCGAAAGTGCTCGTCGCAAATGATCTTCTCAAACTTGATACCCTTAAAGCAACAACGCTTGCACTTACTCCAGCAAGTTATGGTACCACAAGCAAGGCAACCATCGAAGCGGTAAACAAGGGTCTTAAGGAGGTGAAACAGGATTTCGATTCTATGAGAAAACTAAACAATCAAGGTAAGGTTCTCTATCAGGCAAAAGGTAAGTCAGAAGATGGTAAAAAGTTTGAACTCCATAAGGATGACAGAAATGCATCTTCCACAGAACACGGGACATCGACACTACATCGCTAAGTAGCACCGTCGCCCACTAAAAAACACACCTCCCAAAGAGGTGTGTTTTTTAGTGGGCAACGGTGTAGGCAACAACATCTCGTGCTCCGCCTTGTAGAAGGACAGTACGTAGTTCCAGTAGTGTTGCCCCTGTGGTGGTAACGTCATCGATGATGATGAATGATTTCCCAGCAACTTCTCTTCTTAGCGCAAACACTCCCTTTTTGTTCTTGTAACGTTCTCTTTTTGTGTGCGTGGTTACTTGTCTTTTGTGATGCTTGGCTACAGGTATAAGGGTGGTGTCTATCGGTAGATCAAGACTTTCGTGTAGTGTCTGTGCAATCGATATGGTGTGGTTGTGTCCACGTATAAGACGTCGCACTCGCTCCATTGGTACCGGAAGTAGTATGTAGTCTTTATAAAGATGACTATCTATATGTTGTGCGAGTTCTTTTCCAAAAAATTCCGCGATATCTTTTCTGTGGAAGTACTTCATAGCATGAATGCTTTTCTTGATGGTCCTATGTTTGTAGGAATAGAGTGAAGTGATCCATGTGTAAGGTGTTTCTACAACGCGTGGAACTTCTTGTAGACACGCGGAGCATATAACTTCTCCTTCTTGCGTACAAGAGATGCATTTTTTTGGGAAAAGAGTATCAAGAATGCGTGTTGTGAGCCTAGAAAAATAAGTAGTCCACATATTATAAGTAGTATACCTGTCTTTATTCCAAGAAGAGAGTGTATACTAGTAGTATAGTATGCTCGATTTTTTTAAAAAAGAAGAAGTCTCTCAAGCGATAGGTCTTGATATAGGAATGTCATCAGTAAAAGTCGTCCAACTTCGACGTGAGCGCAACCGTATTATTCTCGACACCTACGGTGAAGTTGCTCTTGGTCCTTATGGCGGGTTAAAGATCGGTCAGGCTATCAATCTCGGAGAAGAGAAGTTGTTAGAAGCCATCAAAGATCTGTTCAAAGAATCTAAGGTGACATCTTTGAATACGGTAATGGCTATTGATTCCGCAGCTGCGTTCGTATCTCTTGTGACAGTGCCTAAGGTGACTGACGATGAACTTCGTACTATGATGCCAATCGAGGCGCGTAAGTATATTCCTATGCCACTTACTGAGGTGCAGATGGATTGGTGGCATATTCCTCAAACGGTTCGTTTAAGAGATGAGTCGAAGTCTGTGAGCGTGGTGCTCGCTGCGGTTGCGAACAATACACTCATGGGATACGACAGTCTCGTGAAGAAGCTTGGACTACTCAATGTAGAGTATGAGATTCATGGATATAGTCTTTTGCGTAGTACTCCTCCTCATACACATAAGATGGTGATGTATGTTGATATCGGTGTTTCTAATACAGTGTTGTCGCTCGTGTATCAGGGTATTGTGCTTGATATGCATGTGATTAGTCGAGGGTCTCAAGAGGGGACGCTTCAGCTTTCTAAAGCGCTTTCTATTACTCTCGATACCGCAGAAGAGTCTAAGCGTGTTTTCGGATATCTTGGCGATGAATCAAATCCGTATTTCAAAGATGTGCTTGAACTTTCGAGTTATCCACTGTTTGGTGAGGTCGCACGTCTATCTTTGATGTTTGAAAGAAAGTATAATCAGACAATAGAGGGTATCATCCTCACAGGAGGCGGTGCACGTATTCCTGGTATGTTAAGCACGTATAGTAAGACGGTGCATATAGCAGGAAGAATCGCAACACCGTTTGAGCAAATTGTCGTGCCCGAATTTCTTTCAGAAATGATGGAAAAGATAGGCCCGTCATATGCGGTGGCTGTAGGATGTGCACTTAAGAAACTTGTTTCTTAGCTAGAGTAGATTCATGGCATTTTCATTTAACCCAAACCAAAACAATCAACAAGGAGAAGGGCAAGTAGGAGGAGCTTCTTTTTCTGTTGCTCCTTCTGCTTCCGGAGTGCCACAAACACCACTTAGTGATGCTCCACGCGCACCAGAGTCTCCGGTACTTTTCATGAATCGCAGAGAAGGGGAAGGTTTGACAGTAAATGCATACCTCCAGATGCTTTTCGGTCTTGCTGCGATTATTTCTATTATTATGGCCAGCACGTTGTTTGTGTATGGGTGGTATCTCGAAAGCAAGATAGAGTCTACAAAAAATGAAATTGCTTCTCGTGAAGCATCATTTAAAGACTATCCTTTTGAAGAGATGAAGAACACAATCACAAGAGCTCAGACATTAGACGGTTTTCTTAAGAATTATGTTTCCATAAGGTCACCACTTAAATTCCTTGAAGATGTTGTTGAGGAAAAGGTGTATTTCAATCAGTTTGATTTTTCAAAAGATAAAAAACTTGGATATGTAGCGAACTTTACCGCGGTTACCAATGATTATCAATCACTCGTTCAACAACTCGAGTCTCTTCAGCTCACTCAGTACAAAAAAATTGTTACCGATCCAAAGTTAGGTAAATTAACCGATGAAAAAAATAAAGGTCTCAGAGTTCGTGTAACAACCCCAGTGTTTGTGCAAGGCAAAACTGCTGAAGAGGTTGTCTTCGTGTCCTCAGAACAGAAAACCACTGACACGCCTCAGAGTCAAAACACCAATCAATAATTTTATGTCACCTAATCTTTTAAATGTACTCCTTGTCTTAATACCGGCCGTGTTATGGTTTGGGTATATTGATCCTAAGTATACAGGTGAAGAAGGTCTCGTCTGGGGCCCAGAAAAGAGTATTAAAGCATTACAAGGGGAGTATGTGCAGTATGTCGATGCGCTTAGTCAAGTA
>CAZCQX010000069.1:0-3887 GCA_964500955.1 uncultured Candidatus Saccharibacteria bacterium
TAGAATGCCTGCCTTCCAAGCAGGAGACAAGAGTTCGATTCTCTTACGCCGCACAGAAAAAGAAAAAGGTTCTTGAAATATTTCAAGAACCTTTTTCTTTTTCTTTCCTGTAACCATCGTAAAGCACCAATCTCTTAGATTTTGTTTAGTCTGTAGAAATTGTAATATCTTTAGGCACAGACTTGGGACTTGTATGAGGTACAGAGAATTCTCCACACCTTTATTTGTAATATGCTTAAAAAGATTTACTTCATCTTTTTAATAATTATTTCTTTAAGGTCTAGATGTCCTTCTTGCTCTGCCATAAATATTGCATCCTCTGCGCACTCCAAAGCGCCTTCTTGGTCTTTTGCTGCCAAATAAAAATCATACTTGGCAAAGTTAATGATTACCATTCTTCTTGTTACTTGAGTCCTATTCATTGAATCTTCTTCTGTCCATTTTTCTGCTTTATCACACCACCTACCAATAAGCTCCATACTTGCTTCCACTCCATTCATTTTAATTGATTCAATCACTTGCTGTCTGTTCATCTCGAGCATTGCATCAACTCCTGTTTCTAGCTTCTGTGGTACACGTTCTTGTTGTGGTGAATTTTCCATACATAACTAGTATACCAGTTCCTACCTTCTATGTAATTTTATAAAGGATGTAACTAAAAATCCTCCGTTTGGTAAGGAGATTTTTAGTTTTTATTGATTGAAGGTATGTAACGAGGTGTTTTAGTATTATCAAAATGGTATATACTAAAACTATGGATACTGTAAGCGAACATGACAGGGAAGCAGTTGAGGAACTGCTTCTTGAGAACAAGACTATCAACGCACTCATAAAAGGTCTAGAAGACGATCTGGAGACCTTTAAACGTGAAAAGGAGGCATGGACACCTTCTGACACTGTACGATTCACCATGCAGTTAAATATTTTAAATGAGAAAAAGAAACGCAACCTCGCATCCATCAACGAACTAGTTAAGAAGCATGGGGACAGGGAAGACGGAGATGTTGACAATATGGAAGGATGATGTAGTATAAAGAAATCTTTTGGAGGAGTCTATGGAAAACAAATTCGACTCCCCAGAGGAGTACAGACAAGAACTCTTGGCAATGTTACGTCGCCACACGAGAGAACTCGCGTTCCTTGCGAAAAAAGGAAGCGACTCTACCCCTGAACAAGGGAAAAGGGGGCAGTACCTCTTTTACACACTCACCAACCATGCGCTTACCGCTGGAAAAGCAAGCTCGCAAGCAAGCAAAAAAGTGAAGGATATCAAAACTTTCGACCTTGTCAAACCCCGCACATAATATGTGTTGGGGTTTTATTTATTGTTCACTTGCAAAAAAAGCTCTATACTGGACTAACTATGCTAGAACATACACCTTCATCTATTGAACAGGCACCACCCCTTGGGACCCTTTCTCTCAAAGAAAGACTGGAAGCACTCATAGCACGTGAGAATGACTTAATTATACATATCGCAGAACTTCAAGAATCTGACCCTGCTTCGCCTCACCTTGATACTCTGACCGATCAATTACTGCAAACAACCGAAGAGAAAAACAACCTTCAGTCCACAATCGCCTCGATGCATGAAAACTACACTGTAAAGCCGTATGACAACAACCCTGAAGCAAATAAACTTGCAAAAAGAGGGTTCTAGTTAAAAAACAAAAACACGGCCGGTGGCCGTGTTTTTTTGTTGCTCCTTGTGGTTCTTGCGAACCGTACAAGAGAGTATGAGAAGTTAATTACTTAACTGCGTCCTTAAGCGCCTTAGCAGCTGAGAACTTTGGAACCTTGGTAGCTGGAACTTTAACAGTTTCTCCAGTCTTTGGGTTGCGTGCTTCGCGAGCTTTACGAAGTTTTACAGAAAACTTACCAACCCCCGCAATAGCAACCTCATCTCCCTTTGAGAGAGACTTAACAATGCTGTCGAAAACAGCGTCTACCACTTCTTCAGCTTGTACTTTTGTTGAACCGAGTACGCCGTGTACTACTTCAACGAGTCCTGCTTTGTTCATATGATGAATGTAATTAGGTGACATGGTTTCCTAGGATCATGTCATCCAAAAATAAATTTATTAAATCATCGCAAGCGCACTTTCGTACGATGGATGAAATAAGTATATAACGCCTAGGTTTTTGTGCAAGCCTATATACAATACTTTTTCTTTATGTCAAAAACCCCACCACGACAGGTGAGGTTTTGTGATTGCTGTCACTTCTTATCTTCACACCACAAGAAGCGGGAGAAGTTCCTTACGCCAACGTCTCCACGAAGTGAGTCGGCAATTACCCATACCTTCGTTGTACTTCTGTGCGAAGTGAACATGTATCCAGGTAGGAGTGCAACACCCTGTTATGGTAGGCTTGTCATCAACCAGCACAGAACCATTCACGAGAGTCTTATCCCTCGCGAGGATCATACCGTCTGCGTAATCTCTCCCTAGGTGACGGAGCACCCATTCTGTTTTTTCTTGTACACAAAAAGGGTTCTTGTATACCCGCTTTGGCGCGCTACAAATCACCACCTCCACCCCATACTCATCACGCAGTGAACGCATTTCTTGTAATGCAGAGATCGCATACGGGTACGGTGCAAGTTCTGCGAAAAAACCACGCTCAGTAGAGAGTTCTTCTATCTTCTCTGCCCACGCTTCACCAAATACAGTCTCCGTGTTAAACAATGATATAGTGCGTGGGTCATACAAGGGAAGACCATACCTTTCGTGAGCGAGACGTAGCATTCTGCCGGTGTAGTCACAGAGCGTCCCATCCATATCAATAAGAAGTGTTTTCATACCTCGTTCCTTTCATATATAAAGTGCATCTACTGTCACTATAACAACTACACACATCCTACGGACACAATAGGAAGACAAAGTGTATATAATAGTATACACTTTGTTATATACCTATATATAATAATAGTATATACTGTTACCACGATGAACACTTCTACGCTTTTACGCACACTCTACGCCCTTGGTTGCACTCACACAGAAGCTTGTATCTATCTCTATCTTGCACAGCATGGTGCTTCTAATATAAGCACCATAGCAGATGGTACACATCTCTCACGAGTAACTACGTATACACACATCGATTCACTTATTTCAAAAAAATTTATTACCACAACAAAGATAAAAGAGAGGACTCTCTATGAAGTATGTGACCCAAGCAGTCTACTCGCATCACTAGACCAAGTCTACAAAGAGGGTTCACGAGCGCTCACCACACTCTCATCAGCACTTAAGGAAACTTTTTTTGTACCTAAGATTACCACCACCATCGGGGAAAGCGCACTAAGTTCTGTCTATGACGACATCGCCAGAACCCTTCCGAAAGGGGGCACCTATTTCCGTTACACTTCTCGTGTGAGAGATCATGTAAAAGCACCACTCTATTCAATGTTAAGGAAAGAAAAAGAACTAGAACGTCTCGTAATCACAAGCGTCCAGAAAGCTGAAAAGAAAGAAAAAGACTCGAACAGATTCATCAAAACAGTACCAAAAGATTTTTCATTCGACGATAATGTTACGCTACTTATTTATGGTAACAAGATCACACACATAGACCATACATCACTCTCATCGGTCACCATAGAATCACCACAACTCGCACGATTCCAAGAGAAAATTTTTAAACTACTTTGGAAAAAATTATAGGACACGCTATGTGATTGAAAAAAGTTATCCACAGGGGTGTGTAGTCGGAGCGGAAAAGAGCGATACTTGAAGTATCGCTCTTTACATTGTTTCTTTCTCTTTTTATATGTTTACCTTGCGAACTCTATTGCACGTGACTCACGTATCACGTGTATCTTTATCTCCCCAGGGAAACGAAGTTCTTGTTCCACACGAAGTGCGATATTTCTTGCAAGCTCA
>CAZCQX010000070.1:0-3849 GCA_964500955.1 uncultured Candidatus Saccharibacteria bacterium
ATACCAAAGATACGCTGAGCATTCTCAAGAAGTTTGATCCTCAGTTCTTCGAAAGGCTCATTGCGAAGCACTGACATTTTCGCAACAACTTCCTGCACATACATAGGACTATTCCTCTGCCCTCTATAAGGAGATGGTGCCACATATGGGCTATCTGTCTCTGCGAGAATCATCGTCTGTGGAATATATCTCACCACATCGTCATACTCATGCGTAAACGTAATAACCCCAGAAAAACTCATCGTAAAACCAAGATCGACGAAACGTCGCGCTATCTCTGTGTCCCCTACGAAGAAGTGAGCATTCCCTCGAAGCTTGTTGCCGTGTTTCTTCTTTGCGTTCTCAAGTATGTGAAGCATATCTTCATACGCATCCATAGTTCCTTCGCTTGGGCGACCGTGAAGCATGAGAGGCTTGTTAACCTCAACTGCAAGCTCTACCTGAGACTCGAAAAGTCTCTGCTGTCTATCTGCTTCCGCGTCCTTGTTCCAAGTGAGACCTTTCTTCGCTTTATCTTTTTCAAAAAAAGTTTCGATATAGTGATAATCGAGTCCACATTCACCTATCGCTACCACCTTCTCATCTTGTGCGATGGTTTTGAAATAATCATAGTCGAACTCTTCTGCCACATTGTCAGCAGGATGAAGACCGACCGCACAGTAGATATGATCATGCGCACGTGCTAGGGCGAGCGCTTTTCCGCTCTCTTCTTTATCGGTACCCACAGTGATAGCCCCGAGTCCATACTCCTTCATCTCACGAAGCACTTTGTCTCTATCTTCATCGTACTTCTTATCGTGCAAGTGTGCATGAATATCAAAAAATGCGTAGTTCATAGTACTTCTAAGTATCTCATGAAGGAGCTTTTATGTAAAAAAAAGAAAAAGGTGGGAACACCACCTTTTCACCGTACACGAGCACGAAGTGCTTCTCGTGTCTCCATGAGGATTCTGCCGAGGTGATTCTGACCGATTCTTTCCCCGGCACCGTTTATACAGACTCCCCAGAAAGTATCATTCCACCAGTTCCCCTCAAGAAGGAGCTTGTTGTCTGTGCTTAGAAGAAGCTTTTGCAATTCAGGACCACTATCTCCGAACACATGATCTCCAAGAAGTGCAAACTTGACGCCGACAATGTCTTTCATGAATTGCAGTTTGCGGTCTTGCCACTCTTCTTCAGAAAAACGCCTAAGCGGAACCATGCTCTCACAATGAGCAAGATACTTAGCGTGTTCCGGAGTATCGCTCAAAAAATGATGCCATGCATTAGGGATAAATTTCATTGCCTGATATGCATGTTCTGCTGACGGAAACACCGCATTCTGGTACGGTATCTCAACCGGAAAAAAATTGCTAAGGAAATGATAAGGACCGAAGAACCCGAACACTTCCTCAGGTGTGTGTATGGCTATACGCCTCCACAAAGCTTCATCGCTTTCATCTCCAACAATGACACGTTTCACTATCATATAGACCTCCTAGGTAAAAAAACGATCTCTCTTCATAGTACCAAAAAGTAGTCCTCAAGGAAACGTATCTATGAAAGCCTTCCAAATAAAGCCTTTTCTGGCATCTTCACGAGACGTACACACTCATTCACCACAGATGCAGTCTTCGGCATGAAGAACGCGAGTTCGACACTTATCACATACAGGTCTTTAAGATACCCTTCTATCAAAGCAACACCACGAACCTTGTCTTCTTTTACCACCTTAAATGCTTGTTCATCGTTAATCTTCTTGTCGAGGACGGCTATCTTGGAACACAGTGCAAGGAGTGCTTTGTTCACATCATATTGCACAAGATATTCATCGCTATACACATAGTCATATGGAGAAAACACGGCACCGTGTGTTGTAGCCATCTTCATCACACGACTAGTCAGGTTCCCCACACCATTAGCAAGGTGCGCGGTGTATACCTCATCGATACTTTCGTTCGTTAGGTCACCATCTTCAAAGGAAGGTATCTTATACAGCAAGATGAAACGAAGCGCTTCCCCTGCGAGGTTCCCGCACGCCTTTTCTAGGCGACTCATAACATCTTGTGGGTCTATTACGTTACCAAGTGACTTACTCATCTTGTGACCGCCTGAAGTAATGTGTCCGTGTACTAAAATCGTTTTAGGAAGAGGAAGATTAGCTGAGAGCAACATTCCAGGCCATATCGCTGCATGGAAACGAAGAATATCTTTCCCAATCACGTGGACAGCATTATTCCAATACTCACTTGCAAAAGTTTCGGTGCCATACCCAAGTGCGGTGATATAGTTAGAGAGCGCGTCGCACCACACATACATTACCTGTGAATCGTCATTGGGCACAGGAATACCCCATGACACTTTAGACTTCGGTCGAGAAAAAGAAACATCTTCAAGTCCACGATCAAGGAGCGCGAGTATTTCGTTCTTACGAACCTCTGGAACAATTTTGAGTTCATCGTTTTGTATTTTTGTTTGTATATCCTTGGTGTACTTTGAAAGTGTAAAAAAGTAATTTTCTTCTTCCACTTGTTCAGGGGCTTTTAAGTGATCAGGGCACTCACCTCGTTCATTAAGATCGCTTTCTTTCTTGAACCCTTCACACCCAACACAGTAGAGCGCTGTATATGATCTCTTCACCAAATCACCTCTCTCCATCAACTTAGCCCAAAGATACTGTGCACCTTTATAATGCTTCTCTTTGTCGCTTGTACGAACGAAGAAGTCATACTGCACACTCATCTTCGCATCAAGATCCTTAAAAGTGTCACTATATATTTCTACAAGTGTCTCAACGGGAGTATTGGTTTTTCTAGATTTTTCTTCTATCTTCTGACCATGCTCATCCATGCCTGTAGTAAAAAAAACAGCAGACTCTCCGTACATATGTTTAAGATAACGCGCAAGCGTATCTGTAAGCGCGAATTCAAACGCATGACCAATATGTGGTGCACCGTTAGCATATGCAATCGCAGTAGAAATGAATACCTTAGAGTTCTGTGGCGACATGGTTATTTTTTCTTTTATTAACATCATCTGCAAGTTCCATAAAAATAGATGCAAGAGGTACCGCAAGAAGAACTCCCCATATTCCTGCAACTTTAGCTCCGATAACAAGAGCAATGATTACCACAAGAGAAGGGACCCCGACGAGCTTGTTCATCACCTTAGGGTAGAGTACATGATTCTCGAGCTGACTCACAATGAAATATACAAGCGCAACAATAGAAAGAAGCGACGTCCCCCCTTCTGTCCACGCAATGAAGAGTGCTGGGATGGTTGCAATCGTAAGACCAACCACAGGAATAAGTTCTCCAAAGAAAGCTAAGATTGCAAGAAGTGTTGCGTATGGCATGTGGAGCACAAGCATTGGAATATACACAAGCACAGCAATAATCACAGAGAGAAGAAGTTGTCCTTGCATCCACAATCCGATCTTTCGCTGAGCTCGTGCCCAAAGGTCGGTAATATACACTTCGTGCTCTCTTGGTACAATGAGACGCAAAAACTTCTGGACTCCGTGTTCTTCGAGTGCGAGATAAAATGCAAGCACAAAAGTAAGTACTACATTAATGATACTACCTATAACAAGAGAAGTGGTGGCGAAGAAACCTCCTGCACCAAAAAGAGAATTTTTAAGCAGGGTAAGTATTTGTCCGCTTGAAATGTTTTTTGAAAGATCCTGAATCTCAGAAGAGAGATCTTTGAACCCCATATCTCTTCCAAAGATTCTCACAGAGTCTAGAATACTTGGGAGAGTTTTCACGAATTTTGCCATATCATCCACAAGAGGCGGAAGAAACACGAACACCACCGCCGCCACAAAAGTAATAAGGAGCGCAAACATCGACACCACTGACACCGCTTTTG
>CAZCQX010000071.1:0-2828 GCA_964500955.1 uncultured Candidatus Saccharibacteria bacterium
GAGAAGAACAGATGCTCTACGCGTATGAAAATAACACACTAGTCATGCGAGAATATGTATCGACAGGTATAGAACAAACCCCTACCCCAAGAGGAGAGTTCACTGTCTACAGGAAGACACCTAGCAGATATATGCAGGGGCCAATACCGGAAATAAGTGAAAAATACTATGATCTTCCTGGTGTTCCTTGGAATCTCTACTTCACAGAAGAGGGTGCAGTGATACACGGTGCCTATTGGCATGATAACTTTGGAGTAAGATGGTCGAACGGATGTGTTAATCTACCTCCAGAAAAAGCAAAGCTACTCTACGAATGGGCTGACACAGGAACAAAAGTACTCGTACAAGACTAAAAAAACACAAGCACCGCTTATTATGTAAGCGGTGCTTGTGTTTTCTTCTTATTTTGTAAATGTAAATGTCTTCACTATTGTTTCTCCCACAGAATAGTACCCCATGAGTGTTGCATCAGTAACACCTGGTTGCATGGATGCGTCACGATACGTTGTTCCTGAACGTATCTGCTCTATCACATAACAAAGATTGTTACGTACAGTTCGGTAACTTTCTGCTTGAGTATACTTCGGTGTAGTGTTTTCGAATGTAGAAAACTTTTTAAATGACACGCCATTGATGGTTACGTTAGAGATTTTCTGATTTGGGAACACCACATCAGGTGTGTAGCATTCCTTTGTGTTCTCGCTCACACCCACACGCACTTCAGCAGTAAAGTAGAGAGGATACGACTGCTTTCCTGTAGAGTACACTCCCTGGTCTATCGAATGAACCACAAATGACGCGACCGCCTTACCTTGATTCGCTGAACTTGGGTACAATCTCCAATTATTCCCTATCTCATGAAAGGTCGAGAAGCCCCTTTCATCTGTACATAAGGAGGGTACTTAATAGTGAAATGATATGGGGCACTCGCATAGGAACTGAACCCCTTCGTTGAGATGCCAGATGATGCTGTACCGCTTGTTACAGACTTGACTACTGGCTGTGTAGCTTTTGGTTGTGAGACGCTTGTTGAAGCAGTGTCTGTAGTTGTGGTAGCTTCTTGCGCTTCTTGTTCTGTGGTCTGTACTATGTCTTCCTGAGGAAGAGGAGCCGTCTCACTATTCTTTCCAACATAAAATGAAACAACCCCCACGAGTAAAAGTAACACCACGATACCGCTAATCTCTTTTCTGTGTACTATCATATACTCTAAAGTCTACTCCTTATACACAAATGAAGCAACCAAAAAACACCCTAACGAATGAAGGAAGACACACTCGCAAGAACTTCGTCTCACTATTTCAACATTTTTTTGATATCAATCTTCGCCACGAAGAAAAGATAATACACTTCAAGGATTCCCATTAAGTTGACAACAAGGAATGCGACGAACCACCATCTCTCACCTCTTTTCGCAGAGTGCCACAGCGCAAGCCCTTTCCAAAAAAGTGACCACACGAAGAACGCCCCGAGAAGTACCATATTCCCACCGAAAAGTTGTGCAATTTCTTGTTCCATATACTCGTAAGTATATACCCAATCTACAGAACACAAAAGTCTTTTAAGGAAACTGTAGGCCACAGCACCCCTCTAGCCTTACACGAAGAAAAAGTGTAGGATTACATCAGCTTTATTCTTCATACACCAAAGAAGGAGTATTCCATGGGCAGAGATAGAGAGGTTCTCGGTATCACCATTGTCATCAAACCTTACAGAAAAAGCTCAGGTGGCAGAATGGGAAGAACAGGAGAGTCAGGCAAGAAGGCGACGGTTACCGTCCCTGGACAACCTCCCGTAGAACTTCGTGGTAGTTCTTTCAAAGATGTGTGTCGTCAGATACGCGAAAGGTTTCGTATCCCGTCAGGCATACCGATACCAAACGGCACTTCCACCATCTGAACATTTTCAAAAAACCAAAAAACCGCTCCGGCGGTTTTTCTTTTTTCTACCCACATAGACGCACTTACTTGAGGCACACGTAGAGCACTAAAGTCACAAGCATTTGAATGATGAACACTATGAAAATTTTTTTCAGTAACCAGTAGGCATCTTTAGAAAAGGTGGTGTACTTTTTTAGATAAGGAGAAAGAGATGTGTAGAGCACAAACGCAAGGACATACACCGTAACCGCCATACCCGTAACCACGAGAAGATTCGTTCCCTCTTCGTCATCAAACGAAGTAAGCATCCCTCTTGATAAGAGAAGTGAGGTGACACCTAGTGCGAATGAGACGAGTTTCTTTTTGGATGCATACATATGCACCAAGTATACTAGAGACACACATCTGGACCTACCAACCTAATCCATTAGCGCTTTTATGTAAAAAAGCCCCAATGCAGACGTATCTGCATAAGGGTCTCTTTCGTGGTTATATATACATACTACACCTGACTAAAATAAAAGTAAATAGGAAAATGGATAACAAAAAACACCTAGCAATGCTAGGTGTTTTTTGGATTAGATAATATAAGCTAATTTATTGGTGTAACACTAAACATATCTGTCAGCTCTCCACCCTTACCACCAAAGAGAAGACGATAGTCAGACCCTCCTGAAGTTCCAGCAGGAATGGTGAAGGTAAAGGATTTTTGTGAACCATAAGCAGTACCGAGATTAGCAACAGGTATACCGAAATCGCCTTTCACAAGGTCAACTGAATAACTGTTAGCACTACCAGTTCCCGACCACCTCACTATGTACTGCACTCCTTGTGAAAGAGGTTTACCGTCAGTAACAGGATAGAGACCAAGCGGTGAGTAGACTGGCTGTGGCGGTGTAACACTAAACATATCTGTCAGCTCTCCACCCTTACCACCAAAGAGAAGAC
>CAZCQX010000071.1:2928-3801 GCA_964500955.1 uncultured Candidatus Saccharibacteria bacterium
CACTATGTACTGCACTCCTTGTGAAAGAGGTTTACCGTCAGTAACAGGATAGAGATTGAGGGTCGTTGGCACAGTTGGTTGTGGAGTAGTAACAGTTACAGGGTTCTGATACTGGTATGTATTATTTGTAACCTGTGTTGTAGGAGTAGTATATGTAGGTGTATTGTTATATGTTACAGGTGTTGTAACTGGGGCTGTATTCACAGCAGAATTATCATTACAGTCAATTGCCTGTATCTTCGCACGAGTTCCTACTCCTACATATCCTGGAGGTGTTGCACGAAGTCCATTATCATTTTGGAAAGCAATCACAGCACGACGTGTAGCAGAACCAAAGAAACCTGTTGGTTGTGACTTGAGGTATCCTCTACTGTATAAGAAATCCTGAAGTATAGAGACATCATTTGAGCCACTAGTGTCACGACTAAGGTAACGAAGGTTTTGACTAATGATTGCACAAGAATTAGAACTTGTTGTGTCGGTGTCTATTACCTGTGCAGACACAAGACTAAATCCAACTGATAGTAACAACGCACTTATAATATATTTTTTCATAATAGTGATACTGTTATTCTACAACGCTATGGGGGGGGTGAGTAAAGGGAAAAGGTTATTTTTAGACTTACTGTTCTTGGTATAAAGACACACCTTGTCACCTCTTTTTGAATAATCCACAGAAAGAGTGCCAGCGACTACAAGGTCGCTGTTTTTTTATAATAAACGTCCTAGAATGACCTGAAGAAACCACACAATCACTAAGTGGGACACACAAGGGGGGGGAACACCTACACAGACTTCTTGATAGTGTTGATAAATTCAGACGTAAGTAATTGATTCCAAGGCAGAAATAATGGTTTCGGTAATGTCTCGAAA
>CAZCQX010000072.1:0-3753 GCA_964500955.1 uncultured Candidatus Saccharibacteria bacterium
GAGTTGGAGTTACTACTTCTTTCCCTTTTTCTCCAAACATAAAACTTTTGAGCGCTATTTTAGAATCAAGACTGTTATCTTCCTCTGTTTTTTTAATTGCCTCTATTTGATCATGGATATGTTTGAGGCGTTCACTGATTTCTTCATCATCTGGGATGGTGCTTATCACTTGAAGTTGTTCCATGAGTTGAGCTCGAGAACCAGGGGCGATAATTGAAGGCTTTTTCGGGGTTGGTGTGGATTGGTTCTTGTGTAAACCACCTTCTCTTTTCGTGGTGTCCATTATTTCCTTGCGAAGCTCCTCCTTGGATCTTTCTCCTTGGAACTCAAGTGTCCTCACTTCCCCCTCCTTCTTTAAAAGTGAGATTCTTGCTTTTTCAAAAATAGAAAACTCAAGCTCTGTTGCAATATCAAGCGCTTGGTCATAAGAAAGGAGTGCAAGATCTTGAAGTGCTTGTACCACATCCTCGGGTTGTAGGGCTCCTAGAAGTGTGTAGGTGATGACGTCCGCAAGCGCCTCTTGTTGTCCAACTGGTATTGCGTACTTCTCTGCCAAGATAATAGTAGAATTCGATATCTCATCACTATCAATAATCGCGAGCACACTCGGTGGGGCATTTTCCACGAGTTCTTCTATGTTGTCATTGATGTATGAAGGAAGACTCATAATAATAAGTGCATGTTTCGTATAGTGTAACACTAATCCCTACCCGTGTGTTTCTTTTTCACGCTCAATCTTCTTTCTGGCGGCTTCTCGAACTTGCGCAAGAAGTTCGGAGGTGCCTTTTCTTACACCAGCAGGAATCTCTGTGTTTTCTCCTTGCCAATCAGTAGTTCTTTCTGCTGGTTGAGAACCTTTTTGTGTGTCGTCAAATGAAGGGAGAGGCGTTACAGGAGGTTTGTTGGTGCGAGCAACCGCAGGACGACCGTCTGCAAGAATGTTTTCCGCACGTTGTTCCGCACTTTCTGCGCCAAGAGTGCTTAGATCTATATCAACTGTCGGCTGGCTATTCTTTCGTGCTACAACAGGAGTATTGAGTTGGCTGAAATCAATAGGTTGAGGTGTGAAGAAGGCAGGATTTGTTCTTGATGTTGTGGACGTTGGGGTTGTTGCAGGGGTTGGCGCGGGAGCAGAGGCTTGTCCGGTAGGGTTCCTGTCGAGAGGTCTTCCGTCTGCGCCAAGAATAGTACTCTTTTCAGGAGCCAAAACACCATCATTTCGTAGTTGTTGCTTAACAGTTGTGCGCATACGTTCGTCAAGACCGTCTAGGAGTTTCGCACGACTCTTTTCTTTTTCTGCATCATTGTTCCCTTCTGTGTTTTGGTAACGATAAACGATACCTTCAACCTTTTTCATAAACTCTTCATCACTTTTCTTGGCTTGTTTTTCAAAATCAACTTTTGCGACTTCGAGTGTCTCAGCGTCAGCGCTTTTTCGACGTGGATTTTTTTCTTGAGCTTCCCTCAGAACTTCCTTTTGTTTTTCGCGGAGCTCTTTAAGAACCTGATCTCGTTGATTCTGTATAGTGCTTACTGTACCGTCAGGATTTTTTATGTCGCTATCAATAGCGGTGAATTCTTTTTGAAGCTCAGAAATTTGTTCCTTAAGTTGCTGTGTTTTAATCTCTTGTATGCTCTTTAGTAGAGATCTACCGATGGTTCCTTGGAGTTCCGGGTCTCTTTTTTCGTACTCCTTTAGGTCACGTTCTAGTTCTTTAATATACGTAGCCTTCTGTTCTTCTACGGAGGTAATCTTTAGGTTTCCGTTGGCATCCGTTAGTACCTGAGGAGATTGTATAGAGTTATACTCAGAAACTTCTTTAGTGGAGAGAGTGTCTGATTCTTGTGTGTATTTGTTGGAGCGCTCTTTTTGCTTCTCGGCGAGCGCTTCCCTCGTCTTCTTCTTTTGTTCCTCGGTCACGAAGCGGGCACCTCCTGCCTTTTCTACATAACGATCAAATGCTACCTGACCAGAAACATCGACGTCCCCTTTCCTGTGAAGTACGTTTCCGTTAGCGTCCACCACATCTCGTTCGTAACGAGTCTTGATACGCTCTGCTCTGGCGAGGATGTCCTGACGCTTCTTTTCTGCTGTTTCTTCATATCCAAGCTTTCCTCCTTCTCCTATGTTTTTTATACCAACATTTCGTAATCCTCCTGCAACAACACTTGAGTTACGTAGATCATACGAGCTTTTGGCTAAAGAATTGGACATGTCATAGACGCGACGACCGACGAAACTGTCTTGACTGTTGGTAACCCAAGCGCTGTCTCTGAGCTTCCCCGCTGCGCGACCAATAGTTCCTCGAGCGAGAATGCCAGACCCAGCGAGAGCTCCACGAGCGGCGAGTCCTGCGCCACCTGTTGCAACAGCGAGCGCCCCGGTAGTTGCGAACCCGCCAACCTTTCCAAGAGCATTAGATACTGAAGTTCCCGCTTTCTCTGAGAGATCTTTCGTTACTTTAAGGGTTATCTTAAGCATGACGAGCATGAGAAGAATCGTCATGAAGATTGCGGGAGAAGATCCAGCGTCGGTTGAAAGATCTTTACCACCGAGTAGCGACTTGATGACTATCATGAACTTAAGCGACAGTGCTAGCATTATCATGAAAACTGGCGCAACGGCGAGCTGACTGAAGAAAACGGTTCTCGCCTTCATGGCGACATCACCAAGTACTGGGAGAATACTATCGACGAACAAAAACGGAGACATCACAATCATGAAGATGAGTATTGCGGTGCGTATTGCAAGCATAAGTGCCGCCATAAAGAAGACATACGCAGTATAGAACACAAATATAACTACCATAAGCGAAGCAGGGACACCCTTGACCCCTTTTAACCCTGTGCTGAGATCTTCCTGTGCAAACTTATCCCCTGTCACATCTTTAACAACAGAAGTAAGACCTAGTTGTTCCTTCACTACCGTCCCTGCCGAACGAGCAGTCGTTCCTTCCTTGAGAACTTCTGGACCAAAGGTTGCAACATACACTTTAAGCGCAACGACATTAGACACATCGATAGCTACTCGCGCAAGAGGGTATGAGAAGTTGATGAAGAGTGCGAAAATAACTACCCAGGGAACATATTTTTCAAACTTGTCTTCTTTTCCTAAGATATACATGAATCCAAGCCATAACCCTACGAACACCACGAAAAGGGATACAATCTTCCGTACAATGGTCCATATAAGATAAAGCTCCGAACTGGTTAAGTATGAGAATTTTAAGATACCAATGGTCACTACATAATTGAGCATTTCAGAGGTGAGCCACAAAAACCATCCAGCGATACCGAGAAGGACGTTTTTAATAATCCACTCAAATCCGTCGCTAATACATGCCGACAAAGAAAACCCGTCCCAGTCTATACTACAGGTACCTTTTTTAACCGCTTCTGGTGTGCCGCTGGTATTTGGCGGCGCTGCATTGGGTGGTGCAGCAAAAGCCTTCTGTGTTAAAAAAGGCAACCCCTTAGAATGGTGCATGGAGAGGTTGAAGGAAAAGGAAAAAAACAGAAAAACCACACAAAAAAGTGAAAGGAGTTTATGTTTCCAGAAAAACTTCATAGTATGAAGTGTACCATAGGAAGAAGATTACGTTTACACCCTACGCACAGAACCGAACCGTTCGTGACTTCCACAAAGAGCCTTTACAAAAAATCCCCCGCTGGGGGATTTTACAATACTTCGCATTGCTATGTTACTTGTCCTGTGTCTGTTACTGGATGTAGTACCGAGTTACAACTATTCAA
>CAZCQX010000073.1:0-3687 GCA_964500955.1 uncultured Candidatus Saccharibacteria bacterium
TTTTCTGCCCACTTAGAAAGTTGCGAAATAACAGAATACAATTTAAAAATACTTTCGAGAAAGTCTCCAACATTGTTAAGATAACAACTTGAGAGCTGGGGATGCTTCGTACCAGAATGGAAAAGAGTCGGTGACGATGGAACAAAACGTAGTGTAGACATTGCTTCATAGAATTCTATGGCGCGAGTTGTTCTTTCGAGCTCCTTCTCAGCAAGAGCGATACCCATTGCAATTCTCATCCAAAAACCTTGAATGTGTTCAATGATTTTCCCATCACCTTCTACATCTCGTACCAAATAGCGTTCGTAGAGTGTCTGTGTACCGAGGTAAAGGAAAAGCTCGTCACGTTCACGATTAAGTGCTTGCGCAAGACGTTTAAGATCAAACGCTGTCATACGCTGATCGAGAAGTCCTCGTTCAACACCTCTTTCTATACCCTTAACGAAAGCTTCTTTATACTGAACATCAATCTTAGTATAATCAAGGCTTCCATCGAGCAAGTCTTCGTTAATCTGTCCAAGTACCATACGAGATGCGACATATGAATATGCAGGATCTTGCTCAATCATAGAGCGAAGTGTCATCACGATCGCTTTAGAGATTTCTTTGGTTGGCATCCCCTCATAGACTTCAAGCTTTACTTGGGCAACAACTTGGTCAACACTAACTTCTTTTTCAAATCCATGAACGATATGCTTAAGTGTTTTCTCCACCTTAGCGACATCAAAACGCTGACGCTTACCGTCACGCTTCGTAATATAGAGCCCACCCTCTTCTACTTTTTCGAGTGTCTCTTGCTTTTCTTCTTCTCTTTCTTTTGTTCGTTCGTAACGATAAATAATATAACACTTAGCTACATCAAAAAACCCTGCAGCCATAATGTGTTTCTCTACAAGGTCTTGTGTGTGTTCAACGGATGGAACGTATCCATCTCGTGTCATCGCTTCTAATTCAAGCTCTTTCTCAACAAGTTCAGAGATATGCCTCGCTATTTGGGCCTTATCCTCTCTTGTTGTTGCAATAAACGCCTTACGAACAGCTGATTCAATCTTGCTAGCCTCAAAGGGAACAACATCTCCATTTCGCTTCTTAATCATTTGTAGAATTGCCATAAATCTCTAAAACGGTCTAAAACTGTTAATAGATAGAGTGTACCTTTTTTGTCAAAAAAACACATTTTCTAGACACAAATACCATGTCAATAGAAGCGGTTGACAGCGACTATTTTTATTTTCTAAGCAACCTTATTTCTTAGTGTTTTGTGGTACCCAAGCGCAAACCTGTGAGCTTCCCCGTTTGCTAAAAGTATCTCCTTCTTATGGTAATCCACAAGTATTTTGTCTCCAAGGATGTCTTTTGGTTTATGTCGTTCATCTTTCACTACAGCAACACACGGAATCAATAAATCAAGCCCTGCGAGTGTTTTTTCTGCCGTCTGTTTATGAGCACTTCCTCCATCAATTACAATAAGATCAGGATATCTCCACTCTTTATGAGAGAAGCGTCTCATAAGCATCTGGCGTAGCCCTTCATAATCATCGTTTACTGCTTCTTCTAATTTAAACTTTCTATATTCATCGGTATCTTTATGTCCTCCATCTACCACCACCATCACCCCCACTCTATTTGTTCCAGAAAGATGTGCGGCGTCGTAGGCTTCGATACGAAAATCTTTTGTTTTAAACGAAGTAACTTCCTCGTCTTTAATAAGAGTAATATCTTTTATGTGGGTGAGTGCGAAGAGAGTGTTGCGACAGAGCGCAGCTTTTTCAAATTCTTGCTTCTTAGAAAAAGTCTCCATGTCACGCCTAAGCGAGGCTTCTACTTCATTTCTCTTCCCCTCAAAAAGCTTTCGTATGTTCTGTATGGTTTTCTTATAGTCGCTTTCTGTAACACTTCCAACACAGACACCAGGACACAGATGTATCTGCGCATTAAAGCATGGCTTTGGTGAATTAAGTTCACACGTATCACGATATGGAAACATTTTTCGTACAATCTTCATCGCCTCGCGAAGCTGAGAAAGGGATGCGAAGGGTCCATATACAAAAAGAGTGTCTTTTTTCTTAAATTTCTTTTCGAAATCTCTGATGCGCATTGCGAGCACTCTTGGAAACTTTTCTTTGGTGATTACCACACAAGTAAAACTCTTGTTATCTTTTTCTTTTACGTTATACGGTGGTGAATGTTTCTTGATAAGTACACTTTCAAGGAGGAGTGCTTCGAGTACGCTCCCTGTTTCTTGGTACGTCACCGTCTCTGCGATGGTCACCATCGTCACCAAACGAAGTCCACGAGTATCTATGAGATCAGGGTTAAAGTAACTACGCACACGATCACGAAGTGAAGTCGCCTTGCCGATATATAAAATTTCTCCTGCTTCATCACGAAAAAAATACACTCCAGGCGTCTCAGGAAGATTGCATTTGGTAAGGTCTTGCCTTTTCATAACATATATTGTATAATAAAAGTTCCGCTTTGGCTAGGTGTCGTGATTATAAAAAACCCACAGATACCAAAGCTATATGACGGAAAGATGTACAAAAAACCCATAAACAGAAGGAGAGTCCGATGAACATCGGAAAAAGCACACTCAGCCCGTTTGCAAAAGCGGTGCTCGCCGTCGGGGAACATCACCTGATGACCCCCACGAAACCCGACATCAGCCAGCTCGGTGACCCTTACGGGGAACATGCTGAAATGTTCGGAGTTGGAGGTCCTGGTTTCGTTCACCACATCATCGAGGAGACCCCTCATGCCGTGTGAACATCGCTGTACTCCATGCAACCATCCTTCGCCTGAGCCACCACATCAAGTCACTGAACAAGGTGTTGTGGTTCGTGTTTCGGTCAGACCGCTTTGCCATCCGCAGTGCTGTCAAGGACCATACGAAGCGGTGAGGAAGAAAGCGGTACCTCAAAAGCAGGAGCCTCACCCTCATTAGCTTCGTACCATCACCCAATCAACCATCTCTTCGGAGGTGGTTTTCTTTTTTGTGTGCTTACATTCTGTCTCAAAGAGCGACGCCGTAGGCGTCGCTCTTTTTCGCATCACATCAACTGGCACTTTTATTACTTATTCCCTTTCGCTTTCTTCAACACTTTCTTCAGATAGTGTCCTGTATAACTCTTCGTATTTCCTGCAACACTTTCTGGAGTTCCTGTTGCAACCACACGACCACCACCAACCCCTCCCTCTGGGCCAATATCAATAATATGATCAGCACATTTCACAATATCTAGATTGTGTTCAATGAGAACTACAGTATTTCCTTTATCAACAAGCTTGTTCAAGATCTCAATAAGTTTTGCAATATCTTCATAGTGTAGACCAATGGAAGGCTCATCGAGAAGGTAGATAGTTTTTTCAACATGAGGACGATAGAGCTCTGAAGAAATTTTCACACGTTGAGCCTCTCCACCTGAGAGAGTTGTTGCTGACTGACCAAGTTCAAGATACGAAAGTCCTACATCATTAAGTGTCTTAATACGGTCATGAATTGCTGGAATATCTTGGAAGAAGGTGAGCGCCTCTTCCACGGTCATACGAAGCACATCATAGATATTCTTACCTTTCCACTTCACTTCAAGTGTCTCCTTCATAAATCGCTTACCTTGACAGACATCACATTCCACATACACCGTAGGAAGGAAGTGCATCTCTACCGCAATTTCTCCATTCCCCTGA
>CAZCQX010000074.1:0-3683 GCA_964500955.1 uncultured Candidatus Saccharibacteria bacterium
TATGTTACTGGACCTGGGTCTGTTACTGGATGTGGTACCGCGTTACAACTATTCAAGAGTGGTGCTGGTGTGGTGGCTGTTGTAAACGTTGTTGTCTGTTGAGATAAGCGTCGCTCTTTTTCTAGAACTGAAGTCCCATCAAATATCCAGGACGATTGTGTCTGGTCTTGGAAGTTTTTAAGAATTGTAGTGATTGCAGTCGGGTCAGAGGTTGCGGTGATGTCGTTTGAGATTTTTTGTATAAGAGCTCTCATGTCTCTTATGTTAGTACGTTCGCCTTCTACTATCTTTTGCTCACTTTCAATATACCGCATTCGTTCCTGATACAATGAGTCATCCCAAGTTTTTCCAAGAGCTAAGACATCAGTACGACACTGTTTTACCTGGTCAAACCTACGAAGATAAGTAGTAAGCGCACCCCCGTACTGTTCGACGGGTCTTTCTGCTGTGTCTGTCTGTGTTGAATAGTCAGTTAACATGGGTGTAATACTTGACATTATCTTTGTTTTGTCTTCGGTACTTAGACTGGTTGTTGGTCCTCCTGTTACATTGCTACTGACGGTTGTTAAACCCCCACCCCCAGACCCGCCTAAACCGCTAACCCCTTTTCTTATGCCACCAAGAAGCGCCTGAGTCGCAAAGCTTGTAAGAAGTGAGCCGAAAGAAAATTCACCTTGAATGTTGAAAAGTCGCTCTAGTCCAGCAGTTGCTGACTTGCTTAATGTTTCGCTTACAGTGTCAGACGGGGTGGTGAGCTCTGTCTCTTCACACGCATCACCTTCATCTCCACCATCAACACACTCTCGCTCAGAGAGAGGGTTCTGACCCTCATAAAGATCTAATTGTTCACGCGTGATATCTCCAGTCTCTTCACTTCCTTGTTCGTTTCGTGCGAAAGTATTGGCTCGGGTGTAAGGGTTATTTCCCCCGGTGAGACTGAGCCATCCATCCCATCCTGTTGCTTCCGGGTTTTCTTCCGCATAGCCTTCGAGTCTTGCTTTGACTTCTGGGTCACTTGGGTCGCCTTCACATAAGTACTTCCATAGCTCCCCCTCGTCTACCCCTGATTCACTTGCTAGTGATGAAATAGCGTCCTCCCCGCAACTATTGGCCTGGACGAGTTCTGCGGTGTTGGATTTACTAAGCTCTTCCAGCTTGTCTTGTATAGGCATGTACTCCCAGGTAGCGGTCTCGCGTATGGTGTTAAATATAGAATCACTGAAATATCCATCACCAAGATTGTTCAATGATATTCTGGCGGTGTCTAAGCCAACATTTCTCAGATGCTCTTGGGGGTTAGACACAATAAGAGGGTAGTTTCCAGAAAAGCCGTCATTCACCCACGTAATAAGAGTGTTAGCCACCTCTTGGAGCATTCCTTCTATGACGATATTGGCAGCTAGATCAAGTATGTACTCCTTGTATTGGAGCGCATACGTTGCAACAGAAGTTATGTGCTCAAAACCTTTTGAGGCAGTAAGGATGACCATGTTGGCTACCTGTGTCACCTCGGTTGCACCGCCTACTCCACCAACACTGAACAGGCCGGCAAATGTTTTCTGACTATTTCCAGCAAATAGGCACAAGAAAAGCGCGAGTGTTACAAAAAGTTTTTTTGAATATAGGGTTGTGTTCATAGGGTTGTGTTTATTTTATAAAGATATATCCAGGATCTTTTTTAGTAAAAGTAACCTTTTCGTAACTGAAATAGGCGCTGATATTGTTTACAGAGGTGAGAAGACCCATAGTTACAGACTCATGATTCTGTGTCCCAACGAGACCACGAAGAGGATCGGTGCCTATCTTAGAAAGCGCATCAAGTACGAAGCTGTACTTTGAAAACGCATTGATAAGCATGAGGTGATAGATTGACGCAGAAAGAGGAACTTTTATGGCTACAAGTTCTTTAATCATGCCATCAAGCATTGCTTTCTTTTCCGAGAAAGTATGAAGTAGTTTAGGGTCTTTTTTCTCAGAGTACTCTTTTAGGATATCAAGGTCCCCTCCTTTTGCGTTCATCTCGTTGAGCTTCTTTAGACTTGTACCTAGCGCGTTACCGTACGCAACCTTCGCCGAAGAGGAGGTGTCTTTTGTAACAGTGAGATCATTGAAAGTATATTCTTTTGCCGACTCTCTCCCTGCTTCCTTTGTAATTAGGTTTGACACAAGCTCTGTCTGGTCTTTCACGGTCAGTTCATTCCCTTTTTGACCAAGGTACGCAGATGCGGTGAAGATGTTCTTTGCGAAAGATGAAGTGTAGTTGTTCGGGTCGTTAAGAATAGCAAGTTCTTCCTTGGTTGGGTTCACTTGAGAGGCTTTCGTTCGTAAGTCGTCACTCACGCTCGCTGACACGATATCTTTCCAATCGGGAACTTGATTCTTATTCTTGTCATTGTTGAGTGCGAGGAGTTCGTCACGAGTTTTGAAAATAATCTTTTTACGAGTTTCTGGAGTGTTCTTGGTCGAGGTCCCTCCAACCCACTTCGAAGGCGCCACGAGAGTGAGGGCAAGAAGGAATATTGTTACCCCCAACACAAGAAGAGCTCTTTTGGTTGTCATTGGCGATTGTTCCATATAATATAACTACAGTATACCCAAAACTTATTACAAGTGAGCCCTTGTAAAACATTTCTCTGTGTATAACCGCCCTATCAAGACTATTGCTTGTGGGGTGTTGCGAGATTCAAGGATAGAGTAAGCCACTTTGTAAGTGTAACATCTTCCGCTCTTGCTTTTTCCCCTATTCCTATTTCTTGGAAGAGTTCATGAAGTGGTGCAGTAGGAAATGTTTGGCGAAGGTTAGACAGTGCGAACTTTCTCTTGTGAGCGAAAGCACCATGAAGCACTTTGAAAAAAAGTTCCTCATGGTATGCGTGTTTAAAATTTTTTCGTGAAATGTTACTTACTTTGAGTACCGCAGAGTCAACGTTCGGTACAGGGAAGAAGCTTCCACGAGAGACACGGTAGACAAGCTTCGGTTCTCCATATGCTTTTACGGAAAGAGAAAGAAGCGACTCCTTCCCGTCTCGTGCAACGATGCGTTCCGCAACTTCTTTTTGGATGAGTACAACCATGAGTGATGGTTGTGAAACCTGAGAAAGATAGCGTGAAATGATGGCACCGGTAATGTAGTAGGGAATGTTGGCCATAAGCTTATACCCTCCTTCGGAGAGGGTGGTAGCAGGATCAAAGGTGAGTACATCCCCTTCTATAAGAGAAAGTTTAGAATTCTCTATGTAGGACGAAAAGCTCTCAGTGAGTAACGGGAGTAAATCTCGGTCTTTTTCGAGTGCGACCACGTGGACACCTTTTTCCAAAAGACCCTTCGTGAGGAAGCCTTTTCCGGGACCTACTTCAAGGACGGTGTCGTCCGCATGAAGTTCTCCAGCTTCTATGATGGCGTTACGGGCAGGAATAGAGGTGAGAAAGTTCTGACCGAACTGCTTTTTTGGAGCGTGAAACTGCATAGAAAAGAGTATAGCACATTCATTGACTTTTGGCTATATTTGTGCTATAATATATAGCATAGTCCGAATGAGTGCATGCTCGTTCGGTTCGCTCTTTAACACCAAACAAAGGACACTGAAATGATTCAGAAAACATTGACGGTCGTGCTTATGACTGTCCTCATCTCCCTTGTCTCCTCATGCGGTGACAAAGGAGATACAGGTGTCAAACCACCC